>JAFGQL010000087.1 GCA_016935695.1 Spirochaetales bacterium | reverse complement strand
TCGATATATAATTTCTCTCACTACTCCGTTGCCTGGTAGTTAAGAAAGAAGTAAAAAAAGATACTTTGTAATTAGGGCTTGCTGAATAACTCAGCAAACCACAATTTTAATCCTAATGCATCGGTTTTTGATAAAAAACAAGGCTTTTTTAAAGAACTGACAAAGGACAAAAGAAGATCCCTCAGGGTCTTATCCAGGTTCATCACCAGAACCGTCATGCTGATAGCCGTTTTACTCGTTTCTCTCAGTTTTGTCATAATCCTGGCCATACCATAGCGGCGTTTGCCAACCCCGAAGACACCTTCAATCGGAATTCGGGCCACCTCATCAGCCTTTGAACTTTTTACAATGGCGGACTTACTGAAAAACTATTTAAAAGCCTTCTCCCAGCTCAATACGCCCAATTTCTTATAGTTGTTACTAGTTTCAACCATCCGATAATGGCGCAAAAAGATCCTTCAGGAACTTTTCCATATTCATCACCAGCATATTCACCATGATCGTTGCTTCACTGGTTCTTCTCAATTTCTCGTATACACAATCCAGACTGTAACGGCTCTTCAAAACTCCGAATGCCCCTTCAACAGCCTGCCGAATCCCTTCATCTTCCCGGGCTTTTTTACGTTTGGCCCGTAACACCCGCTTGTCGAGTCCGGCGATACTCGGCGGCCTTCCCAGTGGTCGTCCTGATATACGGATACTTCGTTCCTTGCACCAGCTTCGGTTCCATCTTGTCCGATAGATCGTGTCGACGTGCAACGATTCAGGATAATGGGTAAAGCGTTCCTTATACCTTTCAATCTGCATCACAACGATACTTATTTTATCAATTCCTTGATTATGCGCAGGTCGCGACCCACATACTGCAGTTGTTGTTTCAAAGCTTTCCGTATCTGATTTTTTGTCCTTCATCTACGTCTGGCATACGACAAATACCAGGACCTGGTTTTGATACGATACGTCCTCGGTTTTTTATCCAGGCTGCTCAATGGATACAATGTATCTATAATTCCTTCAAGTCGAACTCTTGCGTCATCAAGCAGTCCCACATCATTCGGATGCCGAATATCCTGCGGTACGCATGTCGCATCAAGTATCAGCTTCCCCTGATATCCTTTATCATCGTTATCATCTTCGCCTTTCTTTCGTTTCGTTTTTTCATATTTCGTCATAATGAGTTCATTCACTTCTTTTATTATTTCCGGACCTAATCGTTTCCGAAAATACACCATGAGAGATGCAATCAAACAATGGCTCTTCCTGATACGATTCAAACCCAAGGAAATACTATAAATAGGGATTCTCTTGAATCTGAAGCAAGGTCTCTTCATCGGTCAAATTTAGTTTTTCTTTTATTATCAATGCACCAAGCACCACACGGATACTCTTGGCCCTTCTTCCTTTTTTCTTTGAAAAGCAGTTCGCATATTTTGGTTCAATTTCTTACCAGGGTATGATCCGGGCCATTTGAACCCAGCGGTTATCCGCTCTCAAACTTCCCCCAAAGGAAAGATAGAAATCCACAAACTCAGGAAATGCAATTTTCTTCTTGTACACTCTTCCTCCAGCCAAGTGCACGGTTTTTCTAGCAATTTTTGCGTTTTCCGTGCACGTAAACTGGTAGAATTCTATCATATCTTCTTTATAAATAGGAAATTATTTATTTTTCAGGAAGCCCTATGTCGCGATACTTTTTCGTATCCTTCGGCGGACGCCCCTAGGGCGGACCGGACATCCGTATGTTGTGTTTTTTACAGTATCGTCGATTCTCATGATTTCTATAGATGCCGTCGACATGCATCGATTCGGGATAGTAGCCAAAACACTTCTTGTAGTTTTCAATCTGACGGGTCAATTCATTCGCTTCGTTATAGGCATTCCAGGAAAGGGTTTCTAAAAACGAGTAGTCCTTATCAAGGGATACGGATATTTTCGCTCCAAACTCAACCGGGGCATTCACTTTGCCCCGGACGATCGGCTGCACATGGGGTTGACTGATACTTACGATACGTCCGTCAATCATATGTTTCTTCTTATCTAACATTGCTTTCTGCTGGCGGTATAATTCTAATATAACCAACAGTTCTTTATGCAACCCGGTTCCAAGGACCTGTAACGGTGTCTTCGTACTCAATTTCTCTGTATTGGTTCAAGTTTCGCCGGAGATACTTTAATTGCATTTTTATACCCTTTACAATCATCTTGTTATTCGGCTTCCGCTTCTTAGATACTTTCAGATACTCTTTTTGTGCCTGTTTCCGATAGGTCCGAGGTTTCATCTCTTTCCCCTCCATGGCTCATGAAGCGCGTCTATGATTCGTCCAGTTTTTTCCGGGGCTTCATTCAACAACGAATGATCAGTCGGATACCGAATGTCCACCGGTGTGCAGGTTTCGTCGACAAGAAGCTTCCCTTTATTTTTTTCCGGAGGGTTTTCTTCCTTTTAAGCTGCTTTTTATTTTTGTCGTTTTTCTTTACTTCTTCTATGTGGATCCTTTCATTAATTTCCCGAAGCGTCTCATCCGTTATTCGCTTCTGGAAATGTACCATCAGGGACGAATCAGAGAGCTCTTTATCACTGAAGGCAACTTTTAAAAAGGTATTGCAGATAGGGATTTTACCTAATCTGCTCTAACGTTTCACGGTCTGTTATTTTTTTTCATTCTTTTTCCAGTAATTATCCAAGAGCTACCCGAAACGATTTTGCCGGAGCTCCCATATCGGTATCGGCAAATTGTTCAGCGTACTTCTCTTCAAACACTTCCCAAGGAATAAGCTAAGTAAGCCGTATCCAGCGGTTTCTTGAATTCCGCTTTTCATTGAATGAGAGCACAAAATTCTATAGCTCCATCTTTCGTTTATCTGTGGTGCGGTACATTCTCCCCTCCCTAAGGTGCACGGGTTTTATAGTTTTTCACCTCTTTCCCTTGCACATTTCGGGATAAATTTTACCACTAATTCCTTAAACTGTAAATTCCTATGAGTTATTCAGCAAGCCCCAATTATTAATAGGGGCGGTTTATTATTCGAAATTAGTATTTATCCGGGGTATTGGAAACATCGGGATAATCCTGTTTGCTCAACTCCTGCAGTATGTATTCTTCGCTTATTGTTTTTTTTAACGCCAGTGCCTGAGCTTTGGTGAAATAGAGAGTCATTTCTATATTACCGGGAATTGTCTTTAAAGTATCAGCATTTATATTATCCGCAGGTTTTACTATTACCGTGAAATACGGATTATCATGTAAAAACTTATATCCAAATTGGAGTTCCGGCTCCGAGTCAGCCTGCATTATCAGAGTTTTCCAATTTAATCGCCCTGTATACTTACCATACGAAAACCTCGTTTTATTTTCATTCTTTAATAATTTTTTCTGTTCAAAATCAGAAAAATATGTATCAACGGCGTTTATGGCCATTATTCTAGCTCCATGATTAAAAAACAATTGATTGGTCGCTGTTTCATACTTGAATTTAAAGGCGACTTCATTAGTTCTACCATGAAAATAGGTTTCGAGAAGTCGCTGGTCCATCTCTTTTGAAATAAACTGAGGAACTCCGGCTTCAATATTCATTAAGTGAAACGGCTCCAGGTTATAAGTCTTCCTAACACTATTAGAAAAATCTATGGTAGAAATAGCTGAACCTGATTCATTATCCGAGATAACGGGAGATTGTGTTTTATCTTCAGGCTGTGATTGCTTAGATGTTGAACAGGACGAAAGAAAGATACACACCAAAAGTGTCATACTAATCCCTTTCATTTTTTTTCCCATGTGAGGATCCTCCATTTGCATGATTACTTTGTAATTTATAACAAAAAAACCCCTGTTCAGGAACACCCGAACAGGGGTAAATTGTTCATATTAAGTCAGAAAACCGACTTGTAAATGTAATTTCTTAGAACCAGTATTCCAGAACGACAGGGATTCTCCACTGATCATCAACAGTGTCGTTACCAGTAGTAGCTTTGTAACCAAAACCAGCACTTAAATAACCAGCAGCCATGTCCTTTCTCGCAGTAATCTGGAAAGTGACAGCATCATTATTACCATCAGCAGTCATATCATACCCAACTTCTGCGAAAACAGAAGAAATTGGAGCATCTGTGAGACTGTAGGTAAACATACCGTAAACGTCAACAAGTGCTTCAGCATCACCAGCAGCATCTTCTCCGATGTCTGCCTTAACACGGGTAGTTACACCAATAGCTCCGGTTGAATAACTTGCGCCTAAAGCTACATCTGCAGTATTTGCTGTGTTGTCAGAATCAAGGAAGAATTTTGCACCAGCGTCAACTTTAAGACCTTCCATACCATTGTACATGAAAGCTGCCTGCATGTATTCGCCAGTACCGTTAGAACCAACGTATTGTGCGCGAAAAAGACCAACGCCTTCGATCGCGTAACCAGCAGCGTACTGGCCTGCTTCGATTGCATCTTCTACCAGAACGCCACCGCCATCAATAGCAGCAGCTGCAGTAAAACCTTCAACAGGAGTTAATTCAAGAACAATACCTCTCTGCGGATAAAGTCTTTGAAAGATATCGTCTTCGCCACCAGCTGATTCACCGATAAATGCAGCAGAACCGCCGCCGAACTGACCGCGAAATGTGTCCCACTGGATTTTACCAGCCATCAATTTAACCATGTCAGCAGGTTTTGCCCACACATAAACGTTTTCACCCATGTTGGCCTGGCCATCACCAACGTTTGTATCCATCCAGCAAACCATACCATTGTTGTCTGAAGATGCAGACATTCGGATACTCAATCGACCATTGTTAGACCAACCAGGTGCAGTACCGAACATAGGATCCCCACCATCGGTTGAATCTACGTAAGGAATTACACGCCCCCAGCTTCCTACAGTAACATCTGCAAAAAGTGCCGATGTCATCAAAACTATAAGTACAAGTACAAGAGTTTTTTTCATTACTTACTCTCCCCTAATTTGTACTATAGGACAGGACCAACGGCCCTTAACGTCCTATATGTATTTAATTGTGTTCAAAGTATAGCAAGGCCTATCAGAAACTGTCAAGAAAAAATAATTATTTTATGCAACTAATTCAGAAACGGAACAGGCCCTAAAACCCTTGAAAAATACAGAAAAAATCACAATTACGGGACATAGTCAACCTTGAATCAGATAATAACAGGATTTAATGACTGGATAAAAAAACAGCTGCTCTTCAGATGAAGAACAGCTGTTCATGCAGCGACAGGACCATCATTCCTTGTAAAGAACAAGGTCGTCCAGATTCAATTCAAAACTGTCCAGCGGCTGTCCCCTGGTCTGGAACTTAAATGCTACTGCTTCCTTGAGGGAACTTGTTTTTGCTTTTGCTTCTCCCCAGGTTTCCTGCATGATGAATTTAAAAGGAATTTTTATCTGGGTCCATTCGCCGGTGGTATTGAAGGTATAGCCGAAATAACAAAAGTCTTTGATGTTGTTAGTAATAATCTCTACCCGGTATTTCTGGCCGTCGCCCTTTACCCAGAACATCATGCCGGTATATCCGGATATGTCCACAGGTTCTTCTTCCTTATTGAACTTCACCCCCATACCGGCAAAACCGTACTGGAATTTTGTGGTCACATTGCCCGTCATTTTTAGCCACGCGTCGGAACCGTTCGCCCCCTGGCCTTCGGCTTTTTCAACCGGCATCGGTGTATCATCCCCTTCCTCTCCAGGAGCGGGAAGTACCACAGAGTCGCCGCCGTCGGCCTTGTCGTTATAGGTGTACCTAAGCGTTGTAAGGTCCTCGGTATCGAAATCATCCACCAGGGTGATTTCGGCCTGGGGAACTGCTTCCACGTCAGCGGTTTCCGTTTTTGCTGCAGACGCCGAACCCGCGTTCGTTGCGCACCCGGTAAAAAGCGCGAGAACAAAAAGTCCCGCTAATACTTTATTCATTATTTCCTCCTTCGTTAGTTTGTTAAGTAAACAAATGATAGGAGATAATCAGCGGAAACGCAACATGAAAATAAAGGGAATGTTGAAAAGAGAATAACGCTTATATGTACCGGGTTTTCCCAAAGAAAGGTGGTCCTTCGCTTGTAGCCCGGCCTCCTCTGCGTGTATCATGGAATCATTATGCCTGATTACCGCTATATCCTGACCTTTCCGCCGGACACCGACGACCTGGCCGAAAAAGAAATTACCGCCGCAGGCGGCAGAGACATCACCCGCGAAGGGCACAAACTGCTATGTACAGGAACCATCGAAACCGGATACCGCTTATGCCTTCATTCGCATATTCTGAACAGGGTGTACGTACAGACCGGCCGGGCGGATGCAGGCAGCCGAGACAGCCTTTATGAAGGGGTCAAGGCCATTCCCTGGGAAACAATCATCCGTGAAGGAGCTACAATCGGCATACACACCCGGGGTTTGAACAGTGTGTTCCGGCATACCCTGTTCACCTCCCAGCTGGCGAAAGACGCGGTCGTGGACCGTGTAAGGGAAGCGAAAGGAACCAGACCGGACGTAGATGCCGACAGCCCCGGTCTGGCACTTTCCCTGCTGGTAGAAGGCTCGGCAGCGCGTATATGCATAGATATGTCGGGAAGGCCCCTGTTCAAACGGGGCTACCGTACCGGCGCTGGTGAAGCTCCGCTTAAGGAGAACGTCGCAGCCGCCATGCTCCTGCGGGCAAAATGGCCGGATAAATTCCCTCTGGGAATTCTGGCTGACCCCATGTGCGGATCAGGGACTCTTGCTATAGAAGGCGCTTTGCTGGCCCTGGGTATGGCGCCGGGGCTTTTACGGGAGTACTACGGTTTTTTCGGCTGGAAAGACCATGATCCGGAGCTCTGGTCTGCGCTGAAGCAGGAAGCGGCAGCTTCTGCCGGCGGTAAGCACGTGAAAGTTTTCGCATGGGACAACGATCCAAAGATGATAGCAACCGCACGCCGGAACATCGATGCCGCCGGTCTCACGGCGCATATAACCCTGGGGAAAAGGGACTTTTTTTCACCAGGGAACCCGGTACGGCTCAAACAGGATGAGCCGGGCCTTCTGGTGATGAATCCCCCCTACGGTATCCGCCTGCAGGGAGGAGACGGCAAGGCCGAGGACTTTTACCGCCTGATCGGCACGACCCTTAAAGAACAGTACCCGGGGTGGAAGGCAGCCATCCTGGCATCCCCGCCGGAACTGGGCAAAGCCCTGAATATACCCCCCGAAAGGACGAACCGCTTGAAAAACGGAGCCCTTGACTGCGCCCTTGTCCACCTTGAGCTCTTTTCACACACAAAACGGACCGCAATGGAGGAAAAGCGTACAAGCCTCGGCGTCGAAGACCTCGACGAAGGACAGCGTATGCTCTACAACAGGCTTAAAAAAACCAGAAAAGCTTTAAAAGCCTACCTTTCCAGGGAGGAGGTACGTTCCTACCGGCTTTACGACAAGGACATTCCGGAATACGGCGTAGCCATTGATGTCTATGAAGACAACTGGTTTCACGTACAGGAATATGCGCCGCCGAAAACAGTTGATCCTCATAAGGCCCAGAAACGCCTGAAAGACGTTTCCGTGGTGTTGACGGTACTTTTTGACATAAAGGCTTCCCAGGTGTTTGTAAAAACAAGAAGCAGGATGAAAGGCGCAACCCAGTACACGCCCAAAGGTTCGGCGGGAGAGAAATACATCATGAACGAAGGAGGCTGGCGCTTTTACGTGAATTTCACCGATTATCTGGATACAGGGATTTTCCTGGACCACAGAATTGTCAGAAAACAGATCGCGGCAAGCGCAGGCAGCATGAAGAATCCGGGCAGCTTCCTGAACCTCTTTTGTTACACAGGAACCGCATCGGTATACGCAGCCAAGGCTGGGTTTCATACCACATCAGTTGACTCTTCGGCGACCTATCTTTCCTGGGCCCGGGATAATTTCCGTCTGAATGCCATAAAAACGGAAGATCACCTGTTCATTCAGGAGGGGTGCTTTGAGTGGCTGACAAAGGACAGGGAGTACTACGACTGCATTCTCCTGGATCCGCCGACGTTCTCCAACACCAAGGACGCCCGCAGGAATTTCGATATCCAGCATGACCATATCGAACTGCTGGACCTTTCCATTAAACGGCTCAAAATGGGCGGGCGCCTTTTTTTCTCTACGAATTTCCGCCAGTTCAAACCGGATTTTTCCGCACTTGTCGGCATTTCGGTGACCGAAACCACCGCCGAGACTGTTCCGGAGGATTTCCGAAGGGCCATTCACCGCTCATTTTCGCTGATAAAAACATAAAACAGAGGTCTGTGTGGTATTGACAGGCGGCCCCCTGCCCCGTTACACAGGGAACGGAAAAAAAGTGTATCAAGAAACCGGTATTCTCCTGTATAATGAAGCCGGTTTGCGAAACTATGGAATTTGGAAACCGGGATTCTGCACGACAGACTGCGGCTTATAAGGGATTACATGCAGGAACGAATACAGCTGTTTACAGATACCCTCATCGCCTCGCTTAACATAGGCATCATTTTCATCGGGTGTCTTTTTGCCCTGGTCATGGATATGAAATACCGGCAAAAGGATTCCAGGGCATATTTTTTCCTTTCGATATCATCGTTTCTTTTTGTACTGTTAAAACTCCTGGCCATTTCCTTTGCAGCGAATTTCAACAATTACCATGCTGCTCAGTTCTGCGTCATCCTTCAGGAATACACGGCAATCACCTTTCTTTTCACCCTACCGTATTTCCTGCTCAAGTCCTTCGAACACTCAAGGTTCGATTTCCATCTGCTTTTGTGGATGTCCCGGACAGGGGCGGCCCTGGGGGTTCTTTTATTTACCGCGGCAGGAATAGAGCCTGCCCTTTTCCTGGATTACTCCGGCAGCAATCTCTATTTCAGTGCGAACACCCACCAGATATTCCATGTAGGGGTGCTGTATCATGTCCGGGACATTCTTCTCCTGGTTCTCATTCTTCTATCGCTCTTTGTGACGGTAAAAAAGATCATACAGAAACAGCCCGGCAGCCATCCGGGTATTTTAAGCGCGGGTATCATCGGGGCCCTGTATTTCGCGGTTATTTCCATTCTCCAGGAATATACCAGCCTTCCTGTTCTTGTCCGTTTTGGGCGGTATCACAATTCTTCCCTGATTATCGGGATCGGCTTTTTCTATTTTTCGTCTCTTCTTACCACTACCCTGAACGCCGTTAACAAGGCCATAGAATCCCGAAGGCTCACTCAGGCCCTCCAGAACTCGGAACAGGAACTGCTCCGCCTGGCCTACCATGACGCCCACACCGGGATACTGAACCGGAAATCCTTTTACGCACAGCTCGATACGTCTCTGGAAATAGCCCGGCGCCATTCAACTGTGGAAAAACGGGCAATCCTTCTTATGGACCTGGACCATTTCAAGGAAATAAACGACAGCTACGGACACCCCGCAGGCGACGAGCTCATGCGCCAGATGGTCCTCAGGTTCCAGAACTCCATCCGTAAGTCGGATCTCCTGTTCCGGCTTGTCGGCGACGAGTTTGCCCTCATCGTGTACAATGTCTCCTCCATAGAAAACATCGCCATGATGGCGCAGAAACTCCTTCTTGCCCTGCGCAGCCACTTCACTATCGGCGACCACAACATCTACCTGAGCACAAGCATCGGCATTTCCCTTTTTCCCGACGACGGCGACAATGCCGACATCCTCCTGCGCCACGCCGATTACGCCCTTTATGAGGCAAAGAAAGACCGGAACACCTTCAAATTCTATACACCGGAAATGCAGCGCAAGGCCTTTGAACGGATGTCCATCATCAATGCCCTGCGCAAATCCATTCAAAGCGGCGAGTTCGATCTGTACTACCAGGGCCTGACTCACCGCTCAGAAAAAACCACCGGCGCCGAGGCACTCTTTCGCTGGAAGAACCCGGCCTGGAACCATATTTCGACGGAGTTCATCATTCAGCTGGCGGAAAACTCAGGTCTGATCATCGAAATTGGCAAATGGGTTATCCACCGCGCTTTTACCGAACTGCCGAAACTTCTCGCGCTGGATGAAAACTTTGTTCTTTCTATTAATCTTTCAGTAAAACAGCTGAAAGACGAACACATTATCGACAGCATCGAAGCCATGGAAACAGCCTGCGGGGTTGACCCTCGTCATATACAGTTCGAAATAACCGAGGGCACCTTTCTGGAGAACCCCGACAGAATCGGCGAGAAACTCCACGCCCTGACGGCGAAAGGATACAGCTTTGCCATCGATGACTTCGGTACCGGATTCTCCTCCTTTTATTATCTGAAGACCATGCCTGTGTCCTCCCTTAAAATCGATAAATCATTCCTTAGCGACATCATGACCAATGAAAGCAACCAGGCCATGGTAGAGTCAATGATCGCCATGGGCCACGGCATGCGCATGGACATTATTGCTGAAGGAGTGGAAACAGCCGAACAGAAAGATTTCCTTATAGCCAAAGGCTGCGACTATCTCCAGGGATTTTATTTCTACCGGCCGGCCCCCCTGGAAACGTTTCTACACAATTTCAACCTTGACACATAGGGGCCATGCTGTTTTGATTATCCGGTGATCGATCCTGCAACAATAACCTACCCTCCCGGATTGCCCATAAGCGCACGCCGGGAGGAGATAATCAACCTCATTAAACGGCACCAGGTGCTCATCATTGCCGGTGAAACCGGATCGGGGAAGACCACCCAGATTCCGAAATTCTGCATCGAGGCCGGCCGGGGTATAGAGGGGCGTATTGCCTGTACCCAGCCCAGAAGAATCGCGGCGGTGAGCGTAGCCTCAAGGATCGCAGAGGAACTGAAGGAGCCCCTCGGAACAACCGTCGGTTACCAGATCCGTTTCAGCGACAAGACTGAGAAATCTACAGTCATAAAGCTCATGACCGACGGCATACTCCTGTCCGAAGCCCAGCGTGACCCCCTTCTGAAACGCTACGATACCATTATCATAGACGAGGCCCATGAACGGAGCCTGAACATCGACTTCATCCTGGGGCTGCTCAAGCGGTTGATACGCACACGGAAGAACCTGAAGGTGATCATTACCTCGGCGACCATTGATACAAAGAAATTCTCCAAAGCCTTTGACAACGCTCCGATTATTGAAGTATCCGGGAGGACCTATCCGGTGGAGGTCCGCTACCGTCCGCCGGAAGCCAGTACATCCGGGACTGCCCCCGATTCCTATGTCGAAGTGGCGGCGGTGGAAACCCTGTCGATCATCAGACAGGGCCTTTCGGGGGACATTCTGGTGTTCATGCCCACAGAACAGGACATCCGTGACACCTGCGATATACTGGAACACTCCCGGCTTCCGGAAACCCTGATCCTTCCGCTGTACGCCCGTATGCCCTCATCACGGCAAAGGAGTATCTTTGCCCCGACCCACGAGCGGAAGATCATAGTGGCAACCAACATCGCGGAAACTTCCATTACCATTCCCGGGGTCACCTGTGTGGTCGACACGGGCCTGGCCCGCATTTCCAGCTACTCCCCGGCAACCAGGACCAACGCTCTGCCCGTTACCCCTGTATCCCGCAGCAGCGCCGATCAGCGGGCAGGCAGGTGCGGCCGCGTCTCCAACGGTGTCTGTATCCGGCTGTACAGTGAGGACGACTACCGTCAGCGCGAACAGTACACCGTACCGGAAATCCTGCGGTCCAACCTTGCCGAAGTGCTATTGAGAATGATCGCCTTGAGGGTGAAGGACATTGAACACTTTCCCTTTGTCGATCCTCCCGCAAAACGGGCCATCCACGACGGAGTAAACCTGCTTACCGAGCTCGGGGCAATACGGAAAGATAAAAAGCACAAGGGCCGGTATGAACTGACAAAGACCGGGTCTTTCATGGCGTTCCTGCCCCTCGATCCCCGCATTTCCCGAATTCTCATAGAAGGGAACTACCAAGGCTGCATCCGCGAAATGGCCATCCTTGCCGCGGTACTGTCAATCCAGGACCCCAAAGAGCGGCCCCTGGACAAACAGAAGGAGGCGGACCAGGCCCACCGGGACTTCAAGGACCCCTGTTCCGACCTGATGACCTATCTGAATATGTGGGACGCCTACCATGAACACTGGCGGGCAACCCAGTCCAAAAGCAAAATGAGGGCCTTCTGTCAGGATACATACCTGTCCTATAAACGCATGACCGAATGGAGGGACATCCATCTTCAGATTACCTCCATGCTCAAGGAACAGGGTTTTACCCTCCCGACGACCCGGCTTTCAAAGACACCAGTAAAAAAGCAGGCCGTAAGTCCTTTTTATGCCGCCGTACACCGCTCTTTTCTTGCAGGATACCTTTCAAACATTGCCGAAAGAAAAGAAAAACACTATTACACGGCGGCGAAAAACAAGGAATGCATGATTTTCCCCGGTTCCGGGGTGTTTTCAAACCCGCCGGCCTGGATCACCGCCGCGGAAATGGTACGTACGTCCCGGCTGTTCGCCCGGACAGTGGCAGCCATTGAACCGGACTGGATACTCCAGTTTGCAGGAGCGCTGAAACAGCACAGCTACCGGTCGGTCCACTGGTCCTTCGAGAGGGAAGAAGTGGTTGCAATCCGGCAGACCCGGGTATACGGCCTTACCGTCGAGGGCGACAAGGAGGTTGGTTACGGCCAACTGCATCCCGCGGCTGCCGGTACTATATTCAACGAAACCGTTCTTGTGGAAAACGCCGACAGATACCAGGACAGGTTCCCCTTTCTGGCCGCCAACAACAGGGTCATCCGGGATATTCTGGACATGGAACAGCGCTTGAGACGGCGGGACATTTACACGGGTACGGGGCCCCTCCTGGACTTCTATAACCGGCATATTTCCGGGGTTTCGAGCATCAGGGCCCTGCAAAAATTAATCGAAACCCGCGGCGACAGCTTTTTGTATATACGCAAAGAGGATTTCATGCTGTATGTGCCCGATGAACAGGAAATGGCCCTTTTCCCGGAAACCGGCACCATCGGGGATGAAGAATACCGTTTAGTGTATACCTACCGTCCCGATGAGCCCGATGACGGGGTGACGGTGGTCATCGGCGAGCAGCAGGCTGCCGATCTCCGCGCAGGGATGGCCGACTGGCTGGTACCCGGTCTGTTAAGAGAAAAGATACGCTGCCTGATAAAGGGCCTGCCGAAGGACCTTCGCAGACAGCTGGTGCCGGTAAACCAGAGCGCCGAGCATTTGTTCCAGCTTGTGCCACAAAAGGCAGAAAAGCCCCTGACCCAGACGTTAGGTGAGCTGATCTACCGGGAGTTCGATACCTATGTGCCGCCTGATGCCTGGAATGAAAAGGACCTGCCGCCCCATCTTTTGTTCCGATACCGGATACAGTCCCTCGACGGAAAACCATTGCGGGAAACCCGGGACCTGTCGGCCCTTTCGGATACAGGCCCCTCAAAGAAACGCGTCACTGAGTTCTCCATACTGCAGAAAAAAATCGGTAAAACCGGCCTTACAGCCTGGGACAGGGAGATTCTGAATGAGGAAATACAGGGGCGCGATGCCTGCACCGCGTACCAGGCCTGGGAGCCTGTATCATTGTCCGCGGTGAACCTCAAACTTTATCTGGACAGGGAAGAAGCCCGGGAGGTTCATGCACGGGGGATCGCTGTCCTCGCCTATATTCAGCTGAAAGACATCCTGGCCACCTTCAGACAGGAACTCCTTTTCACCCAGTCCTGGGCCAAAAAAGCCATGTACTACGGAGGTCTGAAAACCCTTAACGAAGGTATGTGGCATGCCCTGATCATGGACGTACTCAGCCGCCCGATATACACAAAAACTGAATTCCTCGATTTTCTTGAAGGTATACGGGGGGAAATCTTTCCCCGGATGTCCGAAGCCCGGGACCTGTGCCGCAGGGTGATCGAGACCTACACGGAACTGCGTGCCATGATCACAGGCCTTTTCGACGAGGCATCCGGGATGCCCAGGAAACAGGATTTTCTGAAATCCCGGCTTGAAGACTTAAGGACATGCATCCCTCAGACCTTTTATGAAACAAAGCCCCTGTCCCTTCTGTCCCACAAACTGCGCTACGCCCAATGCATCGGTATCCGCGCCCGCAAAGGAGCCGTCAACCCGGTAAAGGACGAGGAAAACGCCTGCATCATTGAACCGTTTCAGCAATGGTACGCAAAGGCGCTGGCGAGCCTTCCGGTTTATGCCGGAAAGGAAAAAAAGGAAAAACTTGCAGAGTTCAATACAGCGCTGGAAGAACTGCGCATCCAGGTGTTTGCCCAGGAAATGAAGACTGCCGTGAAAGTGTCACCCAAGCGGCTTGCAAAGCTGATAGAGGAATACGAGGGTCTGAAATAACCGTCAGCAGTACCGCAGAAATAAGTATCTTACTCCCAGATACAGGGCCTTACCATGAATCCATAATACGGAATCAGGGACACACAGGTTCTGCAGATCACTGAAACCCCCTCCGTATGAACAGTTTAATATATTTCCGGTCTCTGCCGCAGGGCGGGCGATCACCGTAGAAAAGCCTGGAAGCAATCATAGAAATTCGGACCGCCACCGCTGTGTTCTCCTTCCTGGCCTCGGCAATACGCCGTCCCCAGGCTTCCCAACCTCCGTAAGACGGCGGGGGAAATCCGTACATGCGGTAATACCTGACGACTCTCTTAAGTAACCTGCGGATTTCTACAGACGGATCCATACTCGGCATGATGGAAGCGAGCCTGGGCACCAGGAATATACAGGCAGCGATGAACACGCCTGTCAGAAAAAGTACCAGCGCATATCCAGGGATATCCAGCCCTTTTTGCTCTTCTTCCTCAAATACGACATCCGTGTTTTCCAGCATCTCGGACAACTGCCGTGACGTATATGACGAACCGGACAGATAGTCGCCGTAGTACAGGAATTCCTGCCGGACATCGGGATTCATAGGAGGAGTAGCTTCTTTGGTAATCCAGCCCGATCCGTCAATCCATACCTCCGGCCAGGCGTGGGCCGACAAGCCGGTCACTACCGTTCTGTCAGCATCCTTCGGCAAATAAACAAGAAACCCGGAAACGTAACGCGCCGGTATCCCGTTCAGTCTGGCCAGCAGGGCATAGGCGGTAGCAAAATGTGTACAGTACCCGGTTTCGGAATTAAACAGAAAATGCCATGTGGCATCGATGGCCTCCCTCGGAATATAAGTAACTTCCAGGGAATAGGTATAATTCTGTGCCAGGTAGGTCTCGATATTGGACAGAATTTTCCTCGGTTCCCCGGCGATACCCGACCCGAGCCGTTGGGCGAGGGATACAACTTCCTCCGGAATGTCCGGCGGTACTGCAAGAAAGGAATCCCGGAACCGAAGGCTTTCCGGTTCAGTCTCATTGCGGTACACATTCAGCACATTATCCCGTACAAGGGGTTTCTCGGGCAGAAAACCCACCGCTACATCGGCTCGCTGCAGGGTCTGGATCTGTTCGCGTATGGAACTGAAAGTGTACGCGCTGAGGGTATGAGGCAGCTTATCAAAAAAATCTGTATGAACAGTAATGCTGCATACCCGCTCATAGGCGGCGGTGTTCCGCAGCGGAATAAAGTACGGTGTGTCTTTATTTTCAACCGCCGCTTGAAGCAACCGGGGGGACTGCTCCCACCCCTTACCGTTATACGAGTCATAGGATTCGGTCCGCAGATAGAGAACCGAGCTTCTCGGGGCCTCCACCGTAAACACCGCCCGCTTTGAAAGAGCGGGTTTTCCCCCTATTGTCCTTTGGTTAAAGCTGTAGCCGTAGCCTTCGATATTGTACAGAAACGGAAAGCCGGGAAAAGCGGCCACCGTCATGTTTTTGAGCCAGGGGGAGAGACTGTTGTCCACAAATCTGCTGCCCCGGACTGTGTAGCCGAGACTGAACGGCAAAGCAATGAGAGCGGAAACCGCTGCCACCGCGGCCACAGATTGGAGCGACCGGGAAACAAAGCCGGTTTTTCTCCGGGAGGCAAGGAACAACAAGGAAAACAGCATTACTGCCGCGGCGGCAACAGCCAGTATTACGCTCTGATGAATCACCGCCAAAAGAACCAGTAACACAAGGATATTTCCCAACAAGGGGCCGGCATATCCGCGCCGGTAGCTCATACCTCCAAGAACAGAAGAAAACGCCCCGCCGGTCACAGCGAACAACAGAGGAACCAGCCCCCCGGCTTGGGATTCACTCAGCAGATCAAACCAAGCAAGAAACGCGGAAAGCGGTGTAATGATGATACCTGCGAGGGCGCTTACTCCCAGGACCGCGGTGATTACACCTGAAAGGATGGCAACCACAGCAAAAGTCCGGTGTATGCGGCGTATATACCATAAAAGATTCACAGCAATATATCCCGCGAGAAATGCATGTATGGCATAATCAGCTTTGTAGGCAGTGCAGATATATACAGGAACAAAGGTGCTCAACACAAGCCCCGCTGCCACCTTAAGAGCTCCAATGCCTTTATGGAAAGTATTCACCGTCTCAAACCGGAAATACATAATGCTTGCGGTAACAAATAACACAAAAGCTATAACCAAGCCTGTTACCGGGTGGGAATTCAGATACGGAAACCCGCCGCTGAACAACGGCAATTCATCCCAGGGAATGGCGTCCAGCCCCAGTACCAGGCGGTACAGGAAAAACCATTGCAAAAAACCGGTACCAAAAGCAACAACCGCCCGAAAAGGGTACAGGCGCCGGGAGAATACCCTGGCGGCGGAAATCCAGAGAATATACACACTCAATACAAAAGCAGTCATCGCGCCAAATCCTCCGCGATAGTGTCCGCTCCCGTCACAGTAAAGATCTTCGCTCCCCTGTCTCTGAGATATTCAAAATAACGGACATTCTGCCGGATTTCCGTATCGGTAAAGCCGCTCTGGTTGACAATTACCGCGAACAACCCGCGTGCGTTTCGTTCAATGAAATCATAGATTTCCATGTCGTTATGACATGTGATGAACACGACCGAACCGCCCCACTCCCCTTCCAGTTCCGTATCAGACTCAAACAGAGCCAGCGGCGATACCGAATGGGGAGAAAAATCGATTTCGCGGGTGTGTTTGTGGAACACGTGAAACAGCTGTGCATCTTCTCCCGAGGCATAGCGGAAATCAAAATCATGTCGCCCTGCCCCTCTCACACTCACCGGTATCGACGCGTCTATGCAGTATTTCACAAAGGCGACCAATATTTCGATCGAGCAGTCTTCCATTTCCAGAAAATTACGAAAGCTGTCCCTGGTCCGCCGTGTATCCAGATATATCCGCATCCCCGGTTCCGAGGTTTTTCCGTATTCTTTCAGTAAGGGCTGACCGGTCGTAATGAATTTCTTCCAGGAAATGTGACGAACAGATTCCCCCTCCCGGTAGGGCTTGAAACTCTCAAACTGTCCAAAATCCTGCTCGGTGCCAATATTCGAAGAACAGGCGGAATACCTGTTTCCGATACTCTTTAAAGGAGAGACGATACGGATGACCCTGGGTAAAACATAAAAAGTCCGGTATTCAACGGATTTACGTACATGTAGGAAACCCGTGAGATCAGAAAACTCAAGATATTCAAGACCTATAGTATAAATACCCCGGTAAGGGCAGTGTACTTCAAAACGGCTTTTATACTCTTTACCAATACCCAGATAGAGCTCCCTGCCGTCATCGCGAACTGTGACTCCCGGCTGGACATGACGGTATTTCATCTTGAGTCTGCATCCCGGCAATAAGGATTCATTTGCCAAAACAAGGGAAAACCCGATCCCCTCGCCCTTAATGGGATGTTCAGTACTGAAACTCTGGTATATTTTTATTACACTCAATGATACGAGTACCTGAACCAGGGAAAACCCGAGCAGTCCGGTATAGAATAGAAATAAAAACATGAATATTCCGCCCAGGTATACGCCTGCAAGCCAGAGGACAGCTCCGCCGAAGAGCAGCATACCGGCTTTGCCCCAGGCAATAACAAGACTTTTCACAGGCGCACCGTGGTCATTCCAGTCCTGTCGGTACCGGCACCTTGGCGATTATCTGCTGTACGACTTTCTCCGCCGTAAGGTTTTCCATCCTGGCTTCACCGGAAAGATTGATCCTGTGGACCAACACATACCTGGCGACATTCTGAACATCTTCGGGCGTGACATAGTGCCTGCCCGAAAACAGGGCCTCACCCTGACTTGCCAGCATCAGATGCTGAGTTGCCCTGGGACTCATGCCGAGTTTCACAAGACGGCTCTCTCTGGTAGACTTTGCGATATTCACCAGATAGGACTTGATTTTTGCCGACACATGCATTGCGCGTACCTGGGTCCTGATTGAAAGTACATCCGGAACACTGATAACAGCGGAAAGATCATCCTCCGGATTTTCTTCCTTGAAACGCGACAGAATGTCAACCTCGTCTGCATGGGCCGGATACCCCATGGAGAAGGATATACCGAAACGGTCGATTTCCGCTTCCGGAAGGGCAAAGGTTCCCGCAAAGGTAACGGGGTTTTGCGTGGCCAGTACAAAAAACATGTCCGGCAGAGAGTATGTTGTACCGTCGACTGTAACTCTCTGCTCTTGCATGGCCTCCAGTAAAGCGGCCTGGGTCCGGGGGGACGCCCTGTTTATTTCATCCGCAAGAATAAACTGATGCATGATGGATCCTGGCTTGAACACGAAATCACGCTTTTCCTGGCTCCAGACTGTCATGCCGATAATATCGCCTGGCAGTACATCAGGGGTGAACTGTATCCGGCCAAAGTCCAGTCCCGCGCTTTTTGCCAGACTTCTGGCAAGTGTCGTTTTACCCACCCCCGGGATATCTTCAATCAACACGTGCAGACCGCATAAATAACCGAGACAAAGAGCATGCACTGCATGTTCCTTTCCGACAAATACACGGTTTATAGAATTTTTCAAGGCTTGCATTACATCGCAAGGAGAAACTGTTTCGTTATTCGTATCCATAGCGACTATGAGAATAGTATGGGGGCACCCGGAGGTCAAGCAAAAAGAGTCCCAGGAAGACGGCCTTCCTGCCGAGGGGAGCTGTACAACATAAGAAGGAACAAAAATGCCCGCCGTGGATGTTACATCTGAGAGCAGTATGTATGAAGGAGAATCCCATGATCAAAAAAACAGTTTTTACAGTGCTATTCGTCCTTGCAGCTTCGTTTTTTACCATAGCGGAAGAAGGTCTTTTTTTAAGCGCCGCGTACAATTCGCCTTACGACAATGAATATATGGACAGTAATGTTTCTTTCGGTGCCAACTTCGGCTTCTGGGGAATATTTGTAGCATCTGTGGACATGTACACCAACATAATATACGGCGAAGACGCCTTTCTTCATGTAGATGAAATAAAACCCCTTGGACTGTATTCCTGGGGCCTCGGACTGCAGATTCCCTTGGGGAACTTTTACTTTGACATAGACTGGAACCGGCTGTATGCCCACGGTGAAGAAGCAGGTTTCCGGCAGTATTGTTCTTCCTATAGTCTTGGATTCCATGTGAAGCTCACCGAAACCCTCGGCCTTGAAGCATACCACCGGACTATGACCGACTTCACCGATGTTTCGGGCCTCGGTGTTGCAGAAGAACTCGATATGATCGGTATTGGGGCGATGATATTCCTGTAATCCTGCAGTATTGGTCACTCAGGCGTATACGCGCCTTTACTGAAAAAGGGGAATCAAGGACAGGATTGTACATCCCGCGGCACGAATTACTTGGACAAATAGACTTCTTTTTGGGTACATTTAACCCATGTCGGATAATTCCCCCCTTTCTGGAAAAACAGCATTGGTTACTGGCGCCGCCAGGCGTATAGGAAGGGCCTGCGCACTATCCCTTGCCCAGGCCGGCGCACGGGTCATTGTCCACTACCACCATTCAGACGAAGAAGCCGCAGACACAGTCAGCCGGATACGCAGAATTGGCGAGGCAGCAGCCATACATGCCGATCTGAATTCAGAGCCGGCCTTGTTCAAACTCATGGAAAAATCCTTGTCATTGTGGGGCGGCGTTGACATCCTCATAAACTCGGCATCCACCTTCGGGGGTGATGACATGTTTTCCGCTGACATAGCCTCATTGGAGAAAAACCTCCGTATTCATACCGCCGCGCCGCTGTATCTGTCGCGGCTTTTATACTCCCGGCAGCCCTCGCTCAACAACGGGAACATCATTAACTTTCTTGACACCCGTATAACCGACTACGATAAAAAACATCTTTCCTACCACCTGAGCAAGCAAAACCTTTTTTCCCTTACGCGCATGATGGCTGCGGAATTCGCGCCCCGGGTAAAAGTGAACGCCATAGCACCCGGCCTTATTTTGCCGCCACCGGGAGAAGATGAAGAATACCTTTCGCGTCTGTCCCACACGAACCCCATGAATACCACAGGCAGCCTTGAGGACATTACTCAAACACTCATATTCCTTCTTACAAACAGTTTCATCACCGGCCAGGTCGTCTTTGTTGACGGCGGCCGTCATCTACAGGGGAGTTTTTATGGATTATGACAGGATTTACATCCGGGACCTTCATTTACGTACCATCATCGGGATTAACCCCGATGAACGTAAAAACAAACAGGATATTCATCTGAATATAACCCTCTTCACCGATACAAAGACCGCTGCGGAAAGCGATAACATCTCAGATACCGCGAACTACAAGGAAATAAAACAAAATATCATTCGTCTTGTTGAATCCTCCTCCTACAACCTTCTGGAAACCCTTGCAGAAGAAACCGCGCGCGTGTGTCTTCAAAGCCCCCACGTGAAAAAAACAACGGTCTGCATTGACAAACCGGGAGCCCTGCGCTTCGCGAAAAGCGTGGCCGTGGAAATTACAAGGCCGCGGTAGCAGATGGCCTGGCCGCACCTGGTGTATCTGGGAACAGGATCAAATCTCCATCCGGACCTTAATGTACCACAGGCCCTTCGCGCACTTTACAAAAAAGGAATTCCCGCCGGAGGCACGCGCATTCGTGTATCTACCCATTACGAAACACCTTCGCTGGGCAGGCCCGGGGATCCCCTTTTTGTGAACGGCGTATGGCAGCTGTACACAACGGAAGACCCGGATCCCCTCAAACAGCATTTAAGAGACATAGAACATGAAATAGGACGGCGTCGCGGTACTGATTCCCATGCACCGCGGGAGATCGACCTGGACATTCTTTTGTTCGATGAGCTTATTGACAAAGAAAGAAAGATACCGGATCCGGATATATATGAACGGCCGTTCATCTACATCCCCTTGCTCGAACTTGCTCCCGACCTGGTGGTACCGGGGGACACACAAGCCCTTTCCCGCCTTGTCGATACCTCTTCTCATACCATGACACAATCACCCCTTACGGGTATACTTCACACCATAGCCGGTGATGCTGCATACGGAGGCACAGACAGACATGAACATTGAACGGGTAAGCGCGCTTATACATGAACTTCTTTTGGAAATCGGAGAGGACCCATCACGGGAAGGACTGCTTAAAACACCCCTGCGGGCTGCGAAAGCCTGGCTGGATCTTACCGCAGGCTACGGCCAGTCCCTTGATGAGGTCATTAACGGCGCCGTTTTTGAAAGCGAATCGAACAACATGATCATCATTAAGGACATAGAAATATACAGCCTCTGCGAGCACCATATGCTGCCTTTCTATGGAAAAGTACATATCGGCTACATCGCAAAGGACAAAGTGCTCGGTCTGAGCAAACTCGCCCGGATTGCCGATATGTATTCCAAACGGCTGCAAATACAGGAACGGATGACCGCACAGATCGCCAGGGCAGTGATGGATTCCACAAATGCCGAAGGCGTGGGAGTTGTCATGGAATGCAAGCACCTCTGTATGATGATGAGGGGCGTCGAGAAACAGAACTCGGTCATGACAACGTCCTCGGTTCTGGGCAGTTTCCATAATGACGAAGCCACCCGGCTGGAATTCCTCAACCTGATCAATACGGGGAAATAGACCCTGCTGCATCGGAGAAAAAAAAGCGGCACCCAATAACGGGTGCCGTTCTTTTCGCCTGCGGATACTGCTACCCCAGGGTAATCTCCACTTTAACCGCGCTGCCTTTTTTTGCGACAGGAATGACCTTTTCCTCCAGGACCTTTCCGTCTACCTTCATCTGGGCAATACCGGAAGACACACCCTTCGGATTCGTCACGGTAATATCGTAAATGGCTCCTCTAAACACCCTTTTGGCAGAAAACCCCTTCCAGGCAGAAGGAATTACCGGGTCCACAATGAGACCGTCGTAGGAAGGGCGAATACCGAGGATCCATTGGGTAACGGCAACAAAGTTCCACGCGGCGGTACCGGTGAGCCAGGAGTTTTTCGCCTCACCCTTACGTTTCGCGTCTTTGCCGGCAATCATCTGTGCATAGATGTAGGGCTCCAGACGGTGTATTTCGCTTATGTCCTCCAAAGCGGAAGGGCAAATCTTCTTGTAGTAGTCAAACGCCATGTCACCGCGGCCTGCAACCGCCTCCCCGATCATGATCCACGGATTGTTGTGACAGAAAATGCCGGCGTTTTCCTTATATCCCGGCGGGTACGAACTCACTTCACCCAATTCAACATGATAGTCTTTGTACGCGGGGTTAAGAAGCACTATACCGTAGGGAGTGTCCAGACGTTCCTTGACCGCATCGAGGGCCTTGAGCGGCATATTCCTGTCCTTCCCTATGTTTGCCATCGAGCAGAAACCCTGGGATTCGATGAAAATCTGGCCGTCTTCACATTCCTTGGAACCTATCTTGTTGCCGAAATCATCATACGCACGCAGGTACCACTCGCCGTCCCAGCCGTGGCGTTTGACTGTTTCTTCCATGGCATGAATGGCTTTTTCGGCAAACTCAGCCTCGGCGCTATCACCCATGTGGCGGCACAGCCTGAGATACTCCGGTCCGATGTATACAAACATACCGGCTATCAATACCGACTCGGCCACTTTTCCGTCCTTACTGGTGGTTGTCTGGAAAGACTCGTCAGGAGTGGTGGAAAAGCAGTTCAGGTTAAGACAATCGTTCCAGTCAGCCCGCCCAATGAGGGGAAGGCCGTGAGGGCCGAGATTATCGGTCACATGGTGAAAACTCCGCTTGAGGTGTTCATACATGGACGCTGTATTGCGTTCATCATTATCAAAAGGAATGTCTGCTTTAAGGAAATCAAAATCGCCTGTTTCCTTGATGTAACCGGCGACCCCGAGTATGAGCCACAGCGGATCGTCGTTGAACTCGCCTCCGATATCGGCATTCCCCTTTTTCGTCAAAGGTTGAAACTGATGGTAGCATCCGCCGTCTTCAAACTGGGTCGCCGCCACGTCTATAAGCCGCGCCTTGGCGCGTTCGGGGATCTGATGAACACAACCGAGCATGTCCTGACTTGTATCCCGGAATCCGATACCCCTGCCGACCCCCGACTCAAAATAGGAAGCGCTCCTGGCCATGTTGTAGGTGACCATGCACTGGTACTGGTTCCAGATGTTCACCATCCGGTTCACATGGACATCTTCGGTCGAGACAGAAAAATTGCCTAAAAGAGCGTTCCAGCTGTTTTTCAGCTCCGAAAGGGCGGCATCCACCTGAGCGTCGGTTGTAAAGGCATCTATCATCCGGTAAGCGCCGTCCTTGTTGATCACACCGGGCGCGGACCACTTTTTATTCTCGGGATTTTCCACATAGCCGAGAATAAAAATGAAACTCTTTGACTCTCCGGGTTTGAGAACCACTGAAAGGCAGTGGGATGCGACCGGTGACCATCCGTCGGCTTTAGAGTTCGAAGCCGATCCTTCCATAACCCGCCGGGGTTTGTCAAACCCGTTATACAGGCCCAGGAAGCTTTCACGGTCGGTGTCGTAACCGTCGATATCGGTGTTCACGCTGTAGAATGCGTAATGATTGCGCCGTTCCCTGTATTCGGTTTTATGAAAAATCACTGAGTTTTCTATTTCAACTTCCCCTGTAGAGAAATTCCGTTGAAAGTTCGTCATATCATCAAAGGCGTTCCACAGGCACCACTCCATAAAGGAGAAAACTTTCAGCTGTTTTTCCGCGGAAGAGGTATTCCGCAGGGTCAGGCGCTGGACCTCGCCGTTATAGTCCTGGGGTACGAAGACCTCAAGGCTGGACGCCACACCGTTTTTGGCTGCTTCGAATACGGTGTATCCCAGCCCGTGCCTGCAGGCATAGGAATCCAGGTCTGTTTTCGTTGGTTTCCAGCCGGGATTCCAGACGGTACCGCCGTCGTTTATGTAGAAATACCGTCCGCCGTCGTCCACCGGCACATTGTTATAGCGGTATCGGGTCAGACGCCGAAGCCTTGCGTCTTTATAAAAGGAATACCCTCCCCCAGAATTCGAAATCAGGGAAAAGAAATCCTGGCTGCCAAGATAATTTATCCAGGGATACGGCAGCTCGTTGGCCGTTATTACATACTCCCGCTTGTCGTCGTCAAAATGTCCGAATTTCATGGAAACCTCTTCAATAGTTGCTTTTATCAACTATTAGTACATATTGGCGTTGATGTCAAGAAGGTGGAATCCCAAAAACCGGATGCGTGAAGATTCTGTAATTGATTTCAGTAGAGGGACAAAAGCTCTTTACCCCGGTACACAGCCGACACCGGCTCGCCTACCTTTGGTATCCGGGGCATGGAGAAAAGTGTTTCCATGAACATCGCGGCAGCACCATAGGCAAGACCCGGTTCAGGCAGACGTGAGGTAATAATGTCCGAAGGAAGATCCACGGGGAAAGGCCACCGTTTGGCAATTTCTTCTTTTATGATTGCGATAGACGAAGGCTCGGACATGGCTCCGTAGAGGATGACATGTTCAGGTGCGAGAGTATTGACGATGACGGCTATATTTGCGCCGAGTTCCCGTAATTCTCCTTCCCTTTCCTTTGAATGAAACTGGGATTTATCTCCCGGCGTCAGGAAGGCAGAACGGAACACCCCTGCCAGGTGGTTATTTCCGTAGCGGACGCGTCCGTCAACCGCGACCCCGAGTCCTACGGCTATTCCCGACGGGGCCATTCCCGGCACTTCTTTTTTCCTGTCATCGATAAATACAAATACAAGGTCTTCGTCGTCCCGTTCTTTCCGGGAAAACAGTTCTCCCCAGCACCCGCAGTTGGCGTTGTTTTCAAGTATAACTGGAACACCTAAAGCCTCTTCCAGCATGGATCCCAGCTCAAAGGGCTTCCGGACCGCGAGGGGATGGGAAAAGGATACAATACCATCGAAAGGATTGATTATCCCCGGCAGGGAGACTCCCGCACCTAAAATGGTGTGGGCCGGTGAAAAGGTACTGAACTGGCTTTTCAGGGATTCAAAAACCTTCACAATGGTTCCGACAATGGTTTTCTGTGTCACTGTCCTGGACACATGCTCCTTTACCAGCACATTGCCGTGAAAGTCAATGATGCAGCCCAGGACCCGGTCCGAGTCAATCTCAAAACCGACAATATTTCCGAATTGGGGATTCAGATCCAGAAGGATGGGCCTTCTGCCGACTGCGCCCGGCCCGGGTTTTTCACTGGGTGATTCTACAATAATGCCTGTCTGCATCAGACTCGACACTATCTTTGTGAGGGTTGATTTATCAAGACCAAGTTTATCGGCAATGACCTTCCGGCTGATCCCATTTGAAATTTGAATGGTCCTTAACACGCGGTAGGTATTTACCTTGCTGAAATGTCCCCTAGTCGGCATATTCTTACTATACGCCTTGACAATTAGTTTATGCAAGCAACTTTACCATATATAGCAGGGATATCTGCCGTCGACAGGCGGCTGATCAGGGGTACAGCTCGTCCGGGCGCCTTTCCGGTATGGCGTCTGCTTCACGGCCCGACCGGACAAAAGCATCAGAAACAAACAACCCGCAGTAACACTGGCCGTATTCATGTATGTCGGCCTGGGCATAGGCGCACGGACAGATGATATCCTTGTCCTTGTCCCGGGTTCCCCAGGAATCCCTGCAGGGACACTGGAAATAGCCGTACGTATTAAAATTGGACGCGAGGCCCTCCAGCACCGGCATCACAAGAGAATCATCACTATTGACCTGCCAACCGCGGTTTTTCGCAACTGCGAGGGCAAACCGGCGGGCGTCTTTCTCTGTCTTCATACATTTATCCAGAAAGAAATTACTTTAACTTTCATTATATCTCTGTAAGGGCCTTTTCCCAATGAAGACGGATAAACCCCGGCAGAAAATCCTTCCCGTCGACCAACAGGGTGGGAAACAGCATCTTGGCGCCAAAGGCTTTATAGAACCTGTCCTTCAGCTCCTGTTTGATATCCGGTCCAAGCTCATCTACATACACATAGGAAAAGGCCGGGCCCTGTTCATGCATGAACGCCATCGCCCGTTTGCAGAAACCGCAGGTCGTCAAAGCGAACACCTTCAAATCCCTGCCGGTATCACGGCCCTCTACCGTGGTGAAAGGTATATCATCAAAGAGCATGCCTGCCCCCCCGTTACCCATACAAATGACTGAACTGATGAAGCAGTTCCTCGGCCTTGGTTCTGCATTTGCCGCACACCGTACCGAGCTTTGTGTGCTCCTGTAACTGTTGATACGTAGCAACCCCTTTTTGAACAGCCTCTTCTATATCTTTATCTGTCACATTCATGCACTGACAGATGACCACCGCTTTTTCTTTGGGAATTTCCCCTTCCCTGCCATGGGTCCGGTAATAATCATCGATTGCCGCCCGCAATGCCTTGTCCCCCAGAACAGAACAGTGGAATTTATGCTCGGGCAGTCCTCCCAGCTTATCTACAATCTGTTCCGGCTTAATGGTATAGGCATCCTTGAGACTCATTCCCTTCACCACTTCCGACAACATGGAAGTACTGGCTATTGCCGAGGCACAGCCGTAGGTCTTCCATTTACAGTCAGTGATGATATCATTCTCTACACGGATTACAATAAGCATCTGGTCGCCGCATTTGATATTACCGACCATACCGGAACCGTCTGCATGAAAAGCAGCTTCATCTTCCAGTATATTCTTGGGGTTCATAAAGTGTTCTTTAACTAATGGTGAATACAGCCAATCGCTCACGCGTTACTCCTTCTTTTTCTTCATTACAAAAGGGGTATTATCCCGCTATTCCGTACACGCTGGACATCTTCCGTATACGCTCAATAACAGGCGGAAGTTTTGCCAATAGATAATCAGCATCCTCTCTGCCCGACCCGTAGCCGAGACTTATTCGGATTGATCCATGAGCCAGCTCAGGTCCTACCCCTGTCGCCATGAGCACATGGGATGGATCCAGCGCCCCGGAAGCACAGGCGGAACCGGTTGACACGGCAATCCCGTCCATATCCAGGTATAATAGAATGGACTCCCCTTCCGCGCCCCGGAATGACACATTCAGCGTTCCAGGAAGGGAATGAACGGGATGTCCGTTAAAATGAACGTCGGGTATGCTCCGCAGAATGCCGGCTTTGATGTATTCTCTCAGCTCCAGCAGTCGAGCAGCCTCTCCAGGCCCTTCTTCCTCGGCAATACGCGCCGCTTCTCCCAGGGCTATGATACCAAGGGTATTCAAGGTCCCTGCCCTGCGTCCTTCCTCCTGATGTCCGCCGTGGATCAGGTTACAGTAAGGGGCATTTCGTTTCACATACAGACCGCCGATACCCTTGGGGGCATTCAATTTATGGCCGGAAAAACTAAGGAAGTCAACATTTAAGTCACGGACATCCACCGGTATTTTACCAACCGCCTGCACCGCGTCTGTGTGGAAAAGAACCGACTTTTCTTTTGTGATTTTTACCGCTGCCTTGATGTCCTGAATCGTACCGATTTCGTTATTGGCCATCATGATGGAAACCAAGGCTGTCTGGTCTGTCAGAAATGATTTCAGCTGGTCCAGATCAATCCGGCCCTGACTGTCTACATCCAGATACCGCAGCTTCACGCCCTGGTGCTCCAGAGCTTTGCAGGTATTCAGAACACTCGGATGCTCGATACTGGTGGTAATAATTTCGTTTCGCATGGCGCTGCAGCCTGGACAGCTCGCGCCGCCGCAGGTAACAAGCTTCAGGACCGTATTATTGGATTCCGATCCGCCTCCTGTAAAAATGAGCTCATCAGGAGATGCATTAATGAGGCTGGCGATCCGTGTCCGGGCTTCATCTATCAGCCGGGCAGCCCTTCTTCCAAACAGATGCATGCTGGACGGGTTGCCATAGACATCCACATGCTGAACAATGATATCCCGAACCTTGGGATGGAGGGGTGTCGTCGCGTTGTGGTCCATATATACTTCTCTCATACCTGCATCTCCTTCGTCACAAAATGTTCCGTACTGCTATATTTTAGTACATCTTCAAGGCTTTTTTTCTTAAGAAACTGGGTCATGTGATTATTGAAATCGCACCAGAAATCGCGGGAATTGCACATCGCCATTCTGACACAGTCATCGCTCAGCTGGCATTCAACTGTTTCCAGCGGCCCCTCCAACGCGTCAAAAATCTCAAAAGCGGAAATATCTTCCGGCTGACGGTCCAGGAAATACCCGCCGTCCGGGCCCCGGCGTGATCGGACGATCCGGGCCTTCTTAAGGAGATTAAAAATATGTTCAAGATACTTCTGGGAGATATCTTCTTCCTGGGCAATTGCATGGATAGCGATAGGCTCTTCGGTATCCCGGGCGGCAATATACGCCAAGGCTCTGAGTCCGTAACGTATCCGAGTAGATACAGAAAACACCGAAAGGCCTCCTATGTGTTTATTCCTATAATTCCTACCAGTTTTATATGGATTGTGTCAATATACTGCCGAAACTTTCTTTCTCTGCACCCGGATCTGTTCCTGAATTAAAAAAACAAAAGGCTCCTGGACTTCCTAAAAGGACGGAATTTGACTACGTAACCGCAGATGGAAGGTAAATACGGGGTGAAAAGCGCCGAAAAAAGGGTGAGTTTTCTGCAATCCCTGCAACGGGAGAACCGTTCAGAATACACGGTGCAGCGCCGGTTATGTGTAAGATACGTGCAGGTCCTGTCAGTACGGATATACAAGGTACCGTGATGATACCCTTTTTCGTGACAGCACAGACCGCAACCGCGGCAGAGAGATTCCCAGGATTCATGTGTGCGGTTAAAAAGCCGGCGCAAAATACCCTTTCTCATCTCTTCCCGTACGCGTAAAAAGGCTTGCTTCAACGTCAACAGATAGATAGCGCCGGCCGAAGTCTGTGTCGGCACCGCTTTCGTACTCCAGCACATATAATCCAGAGCGGACGCTGTTTCCTGTATCAACGATACCGCGGATACCGTCAGGCTGGTAGAGATACCGGGATTGCCCGTTGGTTTTCTGCACAAGATATTCAAGTTCCCTCGGCGGCTGGTTCATTTCCCGAATATAGACAACAGAAAAACATATATCGTTATTCACCAGATAATTACCCAGCTGCAGCAATGAGTACTCATCAAAGCTGTCAGGAGGAAGGACTCCTCCGGTAATCATCACTAAAGACTTGCGAAAAGGTTTGTTGACAAGCCCGCTTGCTGCCAGAATGATACTCCCGTCGACATCCCAGGTACGGCCTGTACCCTCGGTATCGTATACCGCATTCGAAACATTACCGGCGCTCAGACGGTTATCCGCCATCAGGACCGCTTTTTCGGCTGCCCCTACAAGGCTGCTATATACCGGTGTACCGAAACCATCCACCAGGATTTCCGCAGCTTCCTTTACCTCTGTCAAATTACCGGAAAGGTCGGCGGATTTCTCCACAATGAGAGAATAGCCTTTGTCACTGCTGTGTTGGCCGGTATACACCATACTGTATTCTGTAATGCCGGTCTGAGCCTCGGTAATGAGGAAATTCGCTCTCTCGAGGCCGGTGAATGGTTCTCCCATCCTGTTCTGTACCTTTACCATCACCTGCACACGCGGGTATCGCGATGCCTGAATACTCACGATATCCACGCTGAGGCCTGAATACAATTCATTCACCTCGGTAAGGAAATGAACCATATTGCCGTTAAAATCCAAGGCCATCAGATTCCTGTTTGCATCCATGGCCGCACTTAAAACCCGGACATTCTTATCATTGAATTCGTGAAGAACACTGAATTTCCTGGAATTTACATCCAGCCGGAATATCCGGGAGGTATCGGCAATAAGAAGGGAACCGGCATCGTACAGGGAAAGACCTTCCGGGTGCGACAGTATCCCCTTTCCGAGAGAATAAAGGAAATTCCCGCTTTCATCGAACACCCACACGCAGCCTTCGCGGTTGTCGTTCACGTACACATGCCTGTTATGGATCAAAATTCCCGATGGACCTTTCATTCCGGAAAACTCGGAAGTCCGTGTGCCGAAGGAAAACAGGAAATTGCCTTCCTTATCGAATTTGCTTACACGACGGTTCCCGATTTCAGAGACATAGAGATATCCGGCATCATCCGCAGCAATGAACTGGGGACCTGAGAGCTGCCCCGCTCCCCTCCCGGGACGGCCGAAACGCATGATCGACCCGCTGGTTACCTCTACGCGGGCAATCCGGTCTGCTTCAAATTCGGTGACAAAAAGATACCCGCTGTTCAAGGCAATCCCGAACGGGTGGTCAAAGCCCTGGAGCCCGCCCTGAATCCGCTCGTGGATCCCTCCATTGACATTCATGTGGAGGACCTCGTTGGTTGTGAATGAAGTAAGAAAATACGAACCGTCTTCCATCACCGCTGCCGACGCTGGACGCTCAAACAACGAGTAGGTATCAAAGCTTCCCTTTATTTGGTAGGACGGAATATATGTGCCCGTTTCACTCAATTCCTGGCCAAGTCCCCGTTTGAAATTCAGGGAATCAATCCTGTTGATCAGCAAATGATCAGCATTTCCGGATTCCTCGATACGGCTCCATATCTTTAATGCCGTTTCCTCAAAACCGAGTCTACGGTAGGTTTCACCCAGCCAGAACTGGGTCAGTATGTTTTCGGGTTTCAAGGCGGATGACCGTTCAAAAGATAAAAGGGCTTTGTCAAAATAACCGCTGTGGAAGGCAGTCACCCCCCAGCGGAATTCTTCATTCGCCTCTACCAGCTCCATGTCTATGTTCTGGGCCGGCAAAGCCAGAGGAGCAAAAAATAGTACAAATAGAACAAGGAATGAGTTTCTCACGACGAGGGAAGTATACCCTAGTTACGCGCTTATATCTACCTTATGTTTTTCTTCCGGCAGCATGACGGTGCCGCGAATACCAAGATACAGTATGGCTTTTATGTCCCGCCCTTCAATCAGGGGCAGTTCTTTCTGATTCTGGGAAACGCGTACTGATGGACTGGCTATCGTTTCGATTTTCATGTACAAACCCCCTTTAACAGCTTCTGTATCTATTCTCGTCATATAGGGGAATAATCTTGATATCCGCATACATTTCTATATATCGCCGGTTTCGTACAGGACTTCCTTCATATGAGAGGCAACAACAGGATTACCCGAAGACAGTTCCAGTGCCTTTTTCAGGTACTGTTTTGCTTCTTCCGCCCTGCCTCCTTTGAACAAAGCCCATCCCATGGAATCAAGATAAGCCGGGTTATCTGGTTTTTTTTCCAGGGCGGCTTTGCAGCAATTCAGAGCAGTCGCTATATCAAGATCCGACTCGGCCATGATGTAACCGAGGGAATTGAGGGCGTTCGCGTTGTCCGGATCCAGGGTCAAAGCTTTCTGTAGATGTTCAAGAGCTTCTTCTGTCTTGTCCTGGCTGAACAGCACGTAGGAATATGTCGTATGGGTCTGGACAGACTCATACCCGCTTTTTAGCAGCTGTTCAAGCTCATAAGCGGCAAGCTGGTAACGGCCGGTCACCGCGTAAATATAACTCAAAATCATCCGGCACTGATACACAAGGAGCATGTTCCAGTGCTGGCTCACTGCCTGTTCAAGATATAAAAGCGCATTGTTGTATTCTTTGATCTTCGCATAGCAAATACCCAGGTAATAGGAAAGTTCCGGGTTTTCCGAAGGGTCATCGTCCAGCATTTTAAGTTCCCTCAAAGCCAGGTCGTAACGCTTTCCCTTCATCATTTTCTGTGCGTTTTCAAACATCCTGTCGGTCACGTCTTCTACCATGGACCGAACACCTCCCTGTACGTATTAAAATCCGTGTCTACCTGGGGATGCAAATGTACAGGAGAAACTGAAATCCGGCCGGATGAAACGGCGGCCCAGTCGCTCCCTTCTACATCGTCCGCATACGCTCCTTTCCCCCGCAAAAAGTGATATACACTGCCGTCCGGCGCTGAAAAGGTTTCCACTATATCATTATACCCTCTTCGCGAGGGCTTGGTAACCGCAATTTCAGTATCGTGATTCAGCGGATCGGGGAGATTTATATTAATAAAATGTGAGTCCCGCCACAGAGAAAGAAATGCCTCAAGATGTTCCGCCACGACGGCAGCTCCGGTTGCCCAGTCATCCCCGGAACCGTTGAGGACTTTGGAGACTGCAATACCGGGAACACCCATCAGTACCGCCTGTCGGGATGCAGCCGCCGTCCCTGAATAAATGAGGTCGGTACCGAGGTTCACACCGTGATTAATACCGGAAATAACCACATCGGGACGCACAGGAAGGGCCCCGCGGAGACTGTAAAGAACACAATCAGCCGGATTCCCGGAGCAGGCAAACTGGCGTTCCCCCCGCTGTTCAAAGCGGACGGGACGATTAATGGTGATTGAATGGCTCATCCCCGACCTCTCTCCGTCGGGGGCTACAATCCATACCTGGTGCCCGGAAAAAACTTCGGCTAAAGCGGTAATACCCGCCGTACCGAAGCCGTCATCATTGGTGAGTAAAATATTCAAAAGCCCCCCCGACGGGAGTCAGCTGGAACACTTCGGCGGAAAATCCGAAAATTCGCTCGTATTCCAGCATTTTTTCTGTGTATTCCAAAAGAGCGTTTTTTTTCATCAGAGTAACAGTGCAGCCGCCGAACCCAGGCCCCGTGATGCGGGAACCGTACACACCGTCGGTTTCTATAGCCCGCTTAACCAGCCAGTCAATTTCAGGACAGCTGACTTCATAATTGTCCCGCAGGCTTTCATGAGACTGGCTCATCAATTTTCCGAACAGCGGATAGTTCTTCTTTTCCAGAAGCTTTTTCCCCTCAACAACCCGGGAATTCTCTTCTATTACATGAAGACATAGACGCCGCGCTGCCTCAGGCATTATTTCAAGAGAAGCCTTCACATCCGCCTCGGAAAAATCCCGCAGGGTCCTGCCGGGATGGCGGGTATTCAAGTACCCTACACCAGTATAACAGTCGTCAATGAGCTCCTGCACATATTCCCCGACTTCCACCGGCGGTACATGGGAGTTCGTACCGACAAGAATTGCGTCCTCCAGTCTGAGGGGAATATAGGAATATTCCATTGAGCGCAGATCTATATAAATGGCTTTCCCGTCTCTGGATTTCAGGGAGGTCATCACATCGGTTACCTCAATAGGGAGACCCATGTAATCTTTTTCGGCCCCGTTGGCAATTGAAATGATGTCGGCGTCGGTTAAAGAGACATTGAGCAACTTTTGAATGGCAAGTGTGGCGGCAACACACAGAGCGTCTGAAGAACCCAGGCCAATGTCCTGGGGAATTTCCGAATATATAGTGACATCCAACCCCGGGACCTCGAGGCCCCGGCCGGAAAATCCGGAAATGACGCCTTTGGAATAATTGGCCCATCTGTCTTCACGCCGATATTTGAAAGGACCTTTGGGAGATTTCTTACGCTCATTGGTATTCGCGGCATAGAAACGAAAACTTCCATCAGCTCGTGTTGAAATGGATACCCACACGTATTTGGGAATAGCAAACTGGAGGACATAGCCCTCGTTATAGTCGGTATGCTCGCCAAGAAGATTTATCGTGCCGGGGGCAACACCGATAGCGACCGGAGACGATCCATATTCTTCCTCATGTAGTTTTATGACATCGAGCATCAGGGCCTTCAGTCCTTCGGATTTATGCATGCTACAGGCTAATAATATATGTTTTTTAATGGGAAGGCAACGAGATTATATACCAGCAGAAATTGACTCAGACAAAAAAAACTTCCGAAAGGCCAGGCCCTCCGGAAGTCCATAGATTTAATACGTACCGGGAATTATTTCCCTTCTTTAATACCGTATTTCTTTCTGAATCGTTCAACCCGTCCGGCGGTATCAACAAGCTTCTGCTTACCGGTGTAAAAAGGATGACAGCTGGAACAAATTTCAGTCTCGATATCCTTTGAGGTCGAACGTGTTTTAATTACATTTCCACAGACACACTTAATCGTTGTCATTTCGTATTTAGGATGAATATCCTGTTTCATAAAGCCCTCCACATATCATTAATCCAATGATTATTCTCCATTTTTTTGGGAATACGTCACTGGACAGATTTCAATTTGAATATTCTGCAATCAGCACTTACTCGCCGACAGAACCTGACGAAGTATTCATCGACCGCAGGAAGGCCTCATTATTCTTGGTTTTTCGCATTCTGTCAATGAGCAGTTCAATCAGTTCCACATCATCCATCGGGCCTATAACCTTACGCAGAATCCACATCTTATTGAGTTCTTCTTCCGTCAGGAGCAGCTCTTCTTTCCGGGTTCCCGATTTCTTGATGTTAATCGCCGGGAAAAGCCGTCTGTCGGATATTTTCCGGTCCAGGTGGATTTCCATATTACCGGTTCCCTTGAATTCTTCGAATATGACTTCATCCATGCGGCTTCCGGTCTCAATAAGGGCTGTCGCAACGATGGTAAGACTTCCGCCGTCTTCGATATTACGCGCCGCGCCGAAAAACCGCTTCGGCTTGTGGAGAGCGTTGGAATCGACCCCCCCGGACAGGATCTTGCCTGACGTAGGGACCGTCTGGTTGTAGGCGCGGGCAAGTCTGGTGATTGAGTCAAGAAGGATCACCACATCCTTTTTATGTTCAACCAGACGTTTTGCTTTTTCCAGGACCATTTCGGCAACCTGAACGTGCCGGGTAGCCTGCTCATCAAAGGTGGAAGCAATGACTTCACCCTTTACGTTGCGGCGCATGTCGGTCACTTCTTCCGGCCGTTCGTCAATAAGAAGAACAATCAGATAGCAGTCCGGCTGGTTCGCGGTGATCGCATTGGCGACTTTTTGCATGAGTATGGTTTTACCCGTCCGCGGCGGCGATACTATCAGGCCTCGCTGTCCTTTTCCAATGGGACAGAAAAGGTTGATAATTCGTGTTGAAGGATCCCCGTCGGGGGTCTCCATATCAAGCCGGCAATCGGGATACAAAGGCGTGAGATTATCGAAAGGAATACGCGTCTGAGCCGCTGCAGGATCTTCGAAGTTAACTTCTTCTACCCTCAACATTGCAAAAAAACGTTCCCCTTCCTTGGGAGACCGGATTTGACCCGATACGGTGTCACCGGTTCGCAGATTGAAAAGACGGATCTGACTCGGTGATATGTAAATATCATCAGAACCGGGCAGATAGCTGTTCTGGGGGCTGCGCAGGAATCCGTAACCATCAGGAAGTATTTCAAGGGACCCATAGGCATGTATGTTGCCGCCCCTGTTTGTATGGGCTTTCAATATGGAAAAAATGACTTCCTGTTTTTTCAAACTCACCAGTGCGTCTTTGGTAATCCCCTTTTCCAGGGCAAGACCGCGCAAATCACCCATATTCATCCGGGAAAGGTCATTAATACTGATTTTCTCCCCTGATTCGGTGGTATTGCCGCCGTCAATGGACGGCAGGGTGCTTGAGTCCAGCGGATCACTCATGAGCATGGCATCTCTGGAAGACTGATTATCATTATTGTCGCGAATAAGTTCGACCCGGATTTTTTTCTTCCGAACCCGCTTTTTTGGCATGGAAGCGCGCCCGTTATCGTTATTCCGGGCAGGTTGCCCCTCCTCTTTCCCGGCTTCAGATTCTGCACCAGGGTTTTCGGACGAGGTTGATTCCTCATTGCCCGGGGTCTGACTGTCAGAATGGGCGCCGCTCTCGGATTCCCGGCTCTGATCAGAGGTATCCTCTTCAAACTCGTTGATATTTTCCATTGTATTTACTCCGTTATTCTGTTGTTCTGCATTATAGGAAGGCGCACCGAAATCAAGTTCCTCCAGAGGGCCGGGTTGCACATCCTGTTGTCCGTGCTGACGTACCTGTGCGCGTCTTTTTCGTACAATTGCCATGACAGTAAGCTCCAATATCTAGGATTGAAATTACGAGACCTTATCATTCGATAAGACAATCCACTCATTATTTTTTGATTGATTTCGCCGATCCGGAATGCTCTGACCGTATTTTCTTAAAAAGCTTGTCGTACGGACGTACCCAAGTGGTACTAATAAGTATATTGCCAGTTTCTGTTCGTGTCAAGATTTGCCCCGTGTAAATGTGAGACCCCTAACAGCAGCCCGCTGATCGCAGCCTTTCTGCGAATATCCTCCCTTGATCCCCGGAAAAACAGCTTTTTTGCCGCGGGAGTGGCGCCGGCAGACCCTATGCCTATCCACACTGTACCAACCGGTTTTTCCCGTGTACCTCCGCCAGGCCCTGCGATACCGCTTATGGCGACAGCAATACCGGCCCCGGAATACCGCAGGGCTCCCATAACCATGGCCTTGACAGTCTCAGCGGATACCGCACCGTACCGGGTTAAGACTTCGGCAGGCACACCAAGCGCCCGTTCTTTCGCCTCGTTCGCGTAGGTAATAAATCCACCCCAAAACACCTTCGAAGACCCGGAGACACCTGTTATGAGCGCTCCTGTCAGTCCGCCGGTGCAGCTTTCCGCCACAACTGCTGTTGTTTGATGAGCTTCGAGTGCCTGAACAAATACAGCAGGCGGATCCTGCCCCCCTGGTTGATAAAAATGTGAAAATTCAGAAAAAAGGCCGGTATTCAGGGAACTGATATCACCGTCATCACCTGTAATGATTTCATAACCGAAAGGACAGGGGAAAACCTTTACATCGGTAAAACCGAGGGAAACCACAACTTCCTTTATACGGTCTTCAGCGATTAGATATATACGGCCAGCAGGATTTCTCATCAGGCTCCAGCACTTTATTAATGAAGGTTTATTTTTTAGCGCTTCGTTGGACCGTTTTTTTCAGCTGGTCCACCGATGCCGAGAAGATATCCACGTCATCGGGATTCTGGAGCATCTCACATTTTCCGGAATACTCTACCCCGTCCGCAATTTTTATCTCGGGGCTTCGCACATTACCCTTCAGCTTCCCGGTGGGCAAAAACTCTACCCGGTCCCGGACCTCTATGTTGCCGATTACCGTGCCGCCGATTACCATACCGCCGACGGAAATATCCGCCTCTACCCTTGCCCCTTCCTCTACATAAAGAAATCCGTCTGAAACTATGGACCCTGAAAAGTACCCGTCTATTTTCAGGCTGTTTTTGAAACCGAGCCTTCCGGTAAACCGGGTCCTTTTGCCAAGGGTTGTTGAAATATCATTTTTGAGCGGTGCTTTAACCATTATGAACTACCTGTTTATTTTGTTTTCATTACAAAAACGCCGTCCCAGTCCAGGGGAGGCGGATTCTCTATATAGTGCTGACAACGCTTAAAATACACTTTGGAGGGCCCGTCTTCGGCATCTATTTTCAGAGCCTTGGAAAACTCCTTGATGGCCTCATCAAACTGCATGAGTTTATACAGTTTACGCCCCTCGGAGAAATGATTCAGGACTTTTTGTTTGTCCTCGGAAATCATTGAGTGCCGCCTGCGGCACCCTGCCGCTGAATCGAAGAAAAGTGCTTCTGGAATTTTTCTTCCAAATCCTTGAGTATGGTAGTACCATCTTCATCGATATTCTTCTTACTGTCGTTCAATTCCTGAATTTCCTCTTCCAGCCCCTGGAGAGACGCAAGCACTTCGCCCGCTTCTTCTTCGACCATTTTCCGAAACTGGTCTATCTGTTTTCTGTCCGCCACGTCGAGGCTTTTAGCCATAGCCTGTAAATCTATAACCGGCCGTTTCAGGTGCTCGGTAAAATACAGAAGTGATTCATTCAATGATTCAACCAGGGCAATCTTCCGTTCCCTTCGCAGAAGTTGACGGGATAGTTCCTTGTTCCGGAGGACAGCCCTTATACGGGCCAGTACTTCTGAAAAATTGAAGGGTTTGGTAATGTAATCTTCGATACCGAGCTCAAAACCTTCGATCTTGTCCTTCACATCGTCCATCGCAGAAAACATGACAACAGGAATGTCTTTGTAATCAGCGTAGCGTTCATCGGTCTTCAACAGCCTGGTCACTTTCCAGCCGGACATTTTCGGCATGATGTTGTCGAGAATGATAAGATCCGGTTTTGTCGTAACCACTTTTTCAAGGGCTTCCTCGCCGTCTTCTGCTTTCTCCACCTCAAAACCGAGTTTCGACAGCATCACATTGAAAAAGTCCAGATTAATGGGTTCATCGTCTACGATAAGTATTTTTGTCTTTTCTTCCATACATTATTCCTGAACCTGCTACAAGAAGTTGCCTTTGTTTATTGTCCTATACTTCAGGTACTGTGTCAATTCTTTGCAAGACGTAATCGCCGGATTACACCGCCAAGAAGCAGACCAACCCCCAGGATCAAGAAGCCGCGGGCAAGATAATCCCCAAAACGGGTATAAATGGTGTCCACACTGTCGAAAAGCGGAACATCGTAGGTCAAATGCGCTCTTGTGAAAGTATCAAGCTCCGCAAGCACCCTGCCATCGGGATCAATGACACAGGTGAGTCCGCCGTTTGCTGCACGAACGACGGTGCGGCGGTTTTCAACTGCACGAAAAACCGACATATGCATATGCTGACGCATTGATACTTCGGATCCGGACCATGAGTCGTTTGTCATATTGACAATCACCTGGGCTCCTCCGCGGACGAATTCCCGGGATAAGTACCCGAAGGTGTCTTCAAAACAAATCGGAGTAGAAAAACGCACTCCCTCGGCGTCGAACACGGTGAAGCGGTCGCCCTTCTCCCAGAAATGGGTATCAGCCTCCCGTAACATGCGATACGCCCAGGGGAATATGCGCTCATAGGGGAAATTCTCTGTAAACGGCACGAGATGTACTTTTTTATACAGATCCTGGCGTTCTCCCCGTATATACAGCATTGAGGCGTTGTAGTCCCTGGCCGCGTCTATCCTGCCAGCGGCATCCTGAACGACACCTTCGGCATGATCATTCCCTATCACAAAAGGGACTTCCTGTACCGCAAGATAATCAAGAAGCTCCCGGACAAGGCGGTAGTATTCGCGGTTAAGCCGGTGCTGCAGATGAAAATCAATTCGCGGAACAAATGCGGTTTCCGACCACACCACGATATCAGGATTATCTTTCAAGGCTTCATTGCTGAGACTCTTCAGGGCATCCAGGCCGGCCTCATAATATGCAGCATTATTGCCCCAGGGATCTATATCATGCTGAATGAGGCTGACCCGCCACGTGGGCTCCTGGGAATAATCCCGCATCGAAACCCAGCCCGAAATAACAACGATCAGGAAAATTCCGCCATACACCGCCGCCGACAGTCGGTGTTTTCTCATGAAAGCCGTAAATGATCGTAAGCTAAGATTTTTTAGGGCATTCCCAAGTAAAAACGACGGGAAAGCGACAAGTGCCGAAACCCCCCATATTCCGGTAAGGGCGGCAAGCTGAACGACAGGCAGAAACTGATGCTGGGTGTAGCCAATGATGCCGTAGGCATATCCCAAAAACCCTTTCGTCCGCAGATACTCATATCCCAGCCAGATAATCGTTTGAACAATAAACCCTCGTTCGGGAAAAAGCGAATCTGCCAGCTTCAGGCAGGGGAATAGCAGTAAATAGTAAGTGGCATAAATGAGGGGAACAATGAAAATTGCAAGGGGATGAAAAATAAGCAGCCAGAAATTGAAGACAGCATAAGTAAGGAGGCCCGAAATGAATCCGTACAGCCAGATACGGATCCAGCTGCTGCGGTGAACCAGGATTGCCACTGGAACCAGGGAAATGAAACCTATAAAACCAATGCCGTTTTTTGCGATTACATTCGAAAATGAAAGACTGAAAAGAAGCACGGAAGAAACAATGAGCCCCAGATCAACCAGTAACGCCGTAACAGAGAATATCGTGCTTTTCTTCGGAACATCTGTTATCGCCATGGCCTTGTACCCGAATCACTCGTCAGGTTATCGGCCATGCGATCTGTTTCAGTTCTTTGCCGGGCCTGAAAACCGCAACACCATGAGCGTTTACGGGGACAATTTCACCGGTTTTTGGATTACGGGCCTTTTCCCGTCCCTTTCTGGTACGGATCTCAAAAGTACCGAATCCCCGCAGCTCCACTGTCCGCTTTTCCTCAAGCCCCTTTTTCAGTTCCTCAAAAAGCTCATCAATAACTAGATGAACGTCCTTCCGGTTAATACCCGTCCGCTCATAGATCTGATCAATAATTTCCGCTTTAGTTAACTTACCACCCGCCAAAACATTCGCCTCCCTTATCATCTGCATTTTAGAGAATGGTTCCCTAAATAAGCCGGTAAAAGGCAGACGATGTTATGCAGACAACTTGTTATACATTTTCTGAAGACGGGATTTTTTCCTCGCGACAGTGTTTTTATGCAGAATACCTTTACTTCCGGCGGTATCAATAAGTTTGATCGTATTCAGAAGCTCGGCAGCAGCGACGGCTGAGTCTTTTTTGTCTACTGCTTCCGAAAATTTCCGCTTTGCGGTATGAATAGCGCTTTTCGCCATCCGGTTCCGTGCCCGCAACTTGAGATTCTGTTTGTGACGTTTTAATGCAGATGCAATATTTGCCAATGGATCACCCTCCATATTCGATTATCCGATTTAATTCAGAACTGGAAAACTACCAGATAAATCCTTTACTGTCAATACTTAATACAAACGCTTCGCCGGTGCTGCGCCGGGCTGTCCGATAAAAAAACCGTTCGAAGTACCTGTTCGAACGGTTCTGTGTAAAGCCGGCTTTACAAAAAAACAGCGGGATTAGAAAAAGTCTTTTGGACGTCGTTCACGTCTGTCACATTTTTCACATACAGCCATATTCCGCAGCTTTCCTTTCGAGAAAATGGATTTCATTTTAACTTCACCACCGCACGGGCACTCGAATTTCTGGGTTGCGGTACCGGTACGAGCGTTCTTACTCACCTGTGCCATTATAAAAGCTCCTTGAAGGCATCTGTGTCATGCCTTGCAGTGCAGGGTACAGACATACCCTTAGAAAAATATAACCAGGATACTACACAAAGTCCATTTTTCTGTCAACCTTCCCTGCCCTGTCACTCGGACTCAGGAAGCGAGGAAATCCGCCATTTACCGGTATCATTATCCCTGTAAAAATGGCCGATGGGCACATCGATGATGCCGCCTTCATTGCTCGACAGTTTCACCGATTTGTTCAGTATATTTGAATCAATCACTTTGTACTGTAAATCCTCGAATGTAATTCGTATACCGGTATTTGGATAATTGCGTTTTTCTTCCTTATAGTATTCGTATTCGTAGGAAAGACAACATAACAATCTGCCGCAGGGTCCGGATATTTTCATGGAGTTCAAACTCAGGTTCTGTTCTTTCGCCATTTTTATAGAAACAGGCTGCAGCCGGTCAGTGATACTGTGACAGCAATATTGCCTTCCGCACACGGCAATGCCGCCAACCACCCTGGATTCATCCCGGACGCCGATTTGCCGGAGCTCAATGCGCTTCTTGAAAGTAGCAACAAGGTCCTTTACCAGTTCCCGGAAGTCAACCCGGGTTTCTGCAGTAAAGAAAAATAAAACCTTCGATTCTTCGGTGAGGATATGGGCAGAAACAAGTTTCATATCAAGCTGATGGGCCTCGATATGCTCCTTGCAGACCTTGAAGATATCCAGTTCCTTGACGAGATTTTCCTGGAAAGTATGAATATCGTGTTCGGTCGCAATTCGCTGTATTTCGACAGCCTGGGACAGCTCTTCTTCGGAAGGCTCTTTAATGGTACCCAGGGCCTTCCCCAAATCCACCCCGTAATTAGACGCGAACATGATATACGAACCGTCCATTACCGGTTCAGAATAGGTACAAAGATAACTCTCCCTGGAATGGACAGCAATTACTCTATAATACGGGCCCCCGGCTTTAACCGCCTCCGGCTGCTGATTATGCATGAAAAAAACTCCTTATATACCCTCGGTACCACTGCGGGCCCGTTCCCTTGCCAGGGTGTACACACAGGCTCGGCGTGAATACATGTTCAACTAAGCAGATCCACGACCAGTCCCTGGATTTCTTCTACCCTGGCAAGAATATCCAGCTGCTTCAGCTGGTTCTGGAGTATTCCAGCCGCCAGCCGGTCCAGCCGCTCGTTTATCGAATGTATAATGATATATTTCTTTTGTTTTTTAAAGATGCTCAGGCGGGTACCTTCCACAGCTTTCAGTTCAAGACCATTCGAAATCACGTACCGCAGGAAATCTCCCACCGCTTTTTTATATGACACTATCTGGGAATAGACCGGCTTTTCCGCCAAGCGCTCCCCTTCTATATGAACCGCATCCAGAAGCTCTTCAAGACTGGCTCCGGCATCAGAACGGAAAAAATCAAGAAATTCAGATTTCCGCGATTCCAGAAGCGAACCGAATACGCCGCCGGTCCTGCCTTTTTTTTCAATCTTTTTCTTGTCCTGTGACGGCTGCTGAACAAGGCTGTGCTGGGCCGGATCAATGGATTCCATAGTGTTCATTCCTAAAAAGCCTTGTATCAGGCGAAAGGATTATAGACCTCCACAGGAGCCGGAGTACCCGCCGCGTCACGATGGGTAGAAATGGTAAATGATCCGTGAAGAAGCACACCGTCCTCGGCAACAAGCCGCGGCGCGACAATATTGCCGATGACCATACCGGTCGCAAGCACAATCACTTTTTCTGCTGCGACAATATCCCCTTTCATAACACCGCCGATAACAACCGTATCACCCTGTATTGTGCACCGAGCCCTGCCGTTTTTCCCGATCAGAACCTTTCCTGTCGTCGTAATGGTGCCGGAAAAATCCCCGTCTATTCTCAGCAGACCGCTTAAAGTCAGATCACCGTCAAAACGGGTGCCTTCTCCAATAATTGAATTTATGAATGTTCCGTCTGTTCCAATATAATCGCTCATGCATCCACCTTCATTTCTATAAAAGAGCAAATCATGCGTAGTGATGTGGCAGGATAGAGGTTTTTAGTCTTTGATTTTGATAAAATACATGGGGTCGACAACCTCTGAACCGATGCGCACCTCGTAATGAAGATGCGGACCGGTCGAAAGCCCGCTGGAACCCATGGTCCCTATGGTCTGCCCCTGGACTACCGTATCGCCCTCATCTACATACAGCCGTTCGAAATGGGCGTATTTTGTGGAAAATCCGTAATCATGATCAATGACGACATAATGGCCGAACCCTCTCGGCTCATACCCGCGCTCGACCACTTTCCCGTTTGCCGCAGCAAGGATACCTGTACCGTACCGCATTGCGATATCGACACCCTTATGCAGATACATCTGTTTGGTAAAGGGGTGTATGGCCGGCCCCATCTTGTTGGTGATAACGCCAAGTCCCCTTTCCAGAGGCCAGATGGAAGGAAGTTCCACAAGGAGCTTTTCCTGAGAACTGATCACTTCTCCGATTTTCTCAAGGTACTCTGCCGAATTGACCAGCATGGCGGAAATATTCCGGATCTGGGAACTTTCCATGATCACATTGGCTTCATGCTCTTCCACGCCGAGGAATTCCGACAAGTCGCCTCCCCCGGCCGGCTGGGAGGTAATGTTGTTCTGGATACCCAAAGAGTCGAGGGTCCGGTCCAGGGCTGATGTAAAAATCCTGGAACTCTTCATGAGATCGCCGATTTCATCCTGCAACAGTTCCAGACTGGCTTCAGTCTGCACGAGGCTGTCGGACCTTCTCACCAGAAGATTGGAAATACCGTTAAACTGTGTACTCAATACGACAAAGGTTCCGAGAACGCCTGTAAGAACCAGACCAAGAAATACGAGGGCAAATACAGATATTTTGAAGTTAAAGATTTTGCGTTCCGAGTGCGGAATAAACATGACGGTAAAGCGCTGGTTGCCAAGACGCAGAAAACGGCTGACAAAACCAGCTATTGCAGAAAAAAGATGGTGAAACATACGCGTTACGGCGCTGAACACCTGCTTTTCGGCTCTTCTGTACTGGTTGACCGGTGACAACTTTAAGCTCCTGTGACTGACAGATACGCTAGCACGTAATCCTCAACCTGCCGAAAGCAGCCTGCATGGATACCCGCGTACGATCCTTCCGTCTTGCGGTTGATTATTGAAAAAAAACCGCAAAAAAATAATACCCTAATAACATTACAGAGTAAAATAGCGGTGAAACCGCTGCCGAATGCTGCCCCGGAATATACAGCCGGAACATCTCGGAACAGGGTAACACGATCCAATTCATTTGTCAATTTCATTGTTGACGCCCCATTTCCCTTCATGGTATTGTGATACCGTCATGTCTAGGTAAAAATTACCTAAATTCAATCAAACCGAGAGCAGCAATGAAAATTTTTGATACTCATGCGCATATCGGGCTCATTCATGAAGACCCGATTGAACAGTTGATCATCGTACAGGAAGCCAAACAGGCTGATGTGAAACACATCATCAGCATCTGCAACAATCTCTTTGACTTCTTTCAGGTGTACGACAATCTGAAAACCGCTACTCACATCTATCATAGTATCGGCGTTTCTCCCTCAGAAGTTTCGCATCCCGGTAAAGATTGGGAAAGAAAAATTGAGGAAGGGACACAAATGGAGCGTGTTGTCGCCATTGGAGAGATCGGGCTTGATTATTACCGCAAGTTCGGCAACAAGGATTCCCAAATAAGCCTTTTTGTCCGGCAGCTTGAACTCGCGGATAAACTGGGCTTCCCGGTCATCATTCACAACAGGGATGCGGGAAACGACGTTCTGGAAATCCTTAAGGAAAAACTGCCGGAGAGAGGCGGCATCCTCCACTGTTATTCAGAAAACTGGGCTTACGCCCAGAAAGCCCTGGAACTCAACCTGTATATTTCCTTTGCCGGAAACGTCACCTACCGTAACGCGAAAAACCTCCATGAAACGGCACTGAACATGCCCCTGGAGCGGATGCTTATAGAATCGGAAAGCCCGTTCATGGTACCGGCAGCCTACAGAGGAAAGAGAAACCGCCCTTCCTATATGCCGGCAACTCTGGAATTCCTGGCACAGCTCCGGGATATGGACGTAGAAGAACTTGGAGACATTCTGTACAACAATGCCTGTAGATTTTTTGGAATTTCCGAGTAACGATTATTTCCATCCGGTTACCATTGGTTCCCTCAGAGTTCGGGGGAACCTTTTTTTCGCGCCCATGGCCGGCTACACCGACCATATAACCCGTGCGTTAGGCTACTTTGGCGGGGCTGATGTATGCATGACCGAAATGATTTCCGCAGAAGGACTTGCGCGGCACAACAGCACAAGCGGAAGGCTCCTTACCCGTTACAGCCCCGGTCTTTTTTCGCAATCACCGGACTCCGACACAATGCTGGGAAGCTTTCTCTCTTCTTTCAGAGAAGAGCCTTTATACGTCCAGCTGTTCGCGGCAGGGCCGGAAGCCCTCATCAAGGCGGCGGAGATCCTCAATACAACATATCGGCCGTCAATAGTTGACCTGAACTGCGGCTGTCCCATGCCTAAAATATGCCGCTTTGGCGCCGGAGCCGCTCTCATGCGCAACCCGGCACTCATCGGCGAAATGATCAAAGCACTGAAATCGGTCCTTGAATGTCCGGTCACAGTGAAAATCCGCTCAGGCTACAGCCAAGGGTCCCTCTCCTACCCCAGGGTCATCGAACAGGCCCTCATTGCAGGGGTAGACGCAATCACCCTTCACCCCAGAACCCAGGACCAGGGGTATTCCGGAAACGCCGACTGGTCCTGCATCAGACACGCAGTCCAGATTGTCGGCGGAAATATTCCCCTTATCGGAAACGGAGACCTGAACTCTCCACAGGACGCGAAAAGGATGCTCGAGGAAACCGGCTGCGACGGCCTCATGTTTGCCCGGACGGCGGTGAAAAACCCGGAAATATTTCATACGGCAAAGTCATTCCTCTGTTCCAGAAGCGTCGGCTCCAGGCCGGATGCCATAGAATATGCCAGGGCCCACCTGAAACTCGCAGTAGACTGGTATGGCGAGAGACTCGGCTCCACAACCATGAAAAAGCGTCTGGCAGCCTATGTAAGCGGTCTGCCGGGAAGCGCTGAACTCAGAAAACAGCTTGTAACTGCCCCGGACTCTGCCACCATGTCCGCCCTTCTGGCCCGGATACAGGATTAAGCATCAACCAAGGTAATGATGCCATGCCTTGACGCCGGCACCGCCTTCCTGCTATATGTGGATGGTGAAATCAGACAGATTAGGTCACTATTGCGGTGTTGTCGGCATATACTCGGCCGAAAAGGTGAACATTCCTGAATGGCTTTACTATGCGCTCTTCTCTCTTCAGCATAGAGGTCAGGAAAGTGCAGGCATCGTATACAATAAAAATAACGAAAAACTGGTCATGTACAAAGATCTGGGCATGGTTTCCCAGGTCCTGGGAAAATATCTGGCCGCTGAGCATCCGTCACACATCGGTATAGGCCATGTGCGATATTCAACCCACGGCGGCAACCGCCTGGAGAACGCACAGCCGATTGTCGTCAACTGCAACAAGGGCAGAATCGCCCTTGCCCACAACGGAAACCTGTCAAATAATGATGTTCTGAAACAGGAACTGGTAGATGAAGGGTCAATTTTCCAGAGTACCTCCGATACGGAACTCATCCTTCATATGATTGCCCGGTCGCGGAAGCCCAGCTTTGACCTGGCACTCACCGAAACGCTGAACCGCCTCGAGGGCGCCTTCAGTATAACCCTGATCCACAACCAGACCCTTTATGCCGTACGCGACCGCCAGGGTTTCCGCCCCTTGTATATCGGAACAAAGGACGGCCATACCGTTATTGCTTCGGAAACGTGTGCTCTCGAAATTCTGAAAGTACATGAATACCGGGAAGTACAACCCGGAGAAATAGTAAAAATCAACGCATCAGGATCTTCTTCCAATATATTTGCGGCTTCTGAAAGTACCAGTCATTGTGTATTCGAACAGATTTATTTTGCCCGCCCCGATTCCGAGGTGTTCGGAACGCCGGTCTATGATATGCGGAAAAAAATGGGTGCCGCCCTGGCGCAGATTGAAACCCATGAGGGAGACATTGTGGTCCCCGTGCCCGACTCTGGGAATACCGCGGCTTTAGGTTATGCCGAGGAAGCGGGGCTTCCATTTGAAATGGGTCTGACCAGAAGCCACTACGCAGGCAGATCCTTTATCATGCCAAGGATAGATCAGCGGGAACTCATGGTACGCATGAAACTCGCTCCTGTAAAATCTCTTATTAAGGGTAAAAGAATCATCCTTATAGATGACTCCCTCGTCAGAGGGACCACATCAAAAATACTTATTGGCCTCCTTCGGGAGGCAGGCGCCAGGGAAGTTCATTTACGGCTGAGTTCACCTGAACTAAAGTGGCCGTGTTTTTTCGGAATAGATATACCCACCAGGAAGGAACTGATTTCCAATCACCATACACCAGAACAGATTGCCCGTATCGTTGGAGCGGACTCTCTGAAATTTCTGCCCATAGACGCGTTATTCGAGGTACTGGGCACCCGGACACGGCATTGTTTTGCCTGTTTTAACGGCGAATACCCGGTTCCCGTTCCGCCGATTCCCGATATCGACGGCTGACGGCTACCAGAAAAAAAACCAGGGGGAACACATGGAGTCACCAAAAACCTATGCAGAGGCAGGGGTCGATATCGAAAAAGGAGACCGCTTCGCCCGTTTCATCGGGTCCATAAAATCAAAGGCAGTATCCGGAAGTCTCGGCGGCTTCGCCGGGGGTATTGAAATCGACACACAGAAGTACACATCCCCGGTCCTCATGTCCTGCACCGACGGTGTAGGAACAAAACTTCTTGTAGCCCAGACACTGAAGACTTTCGATACGGTCGGGATAGACCTGGTTGCCATGAGTGTCAATGACCTTATTGTCTGCGGAGCCGAACCCCTGGTTTTTCTGGATTACATCGCCTGCGGCGGTATAGATGAACCCCTTCTTGAAAGCCTCATACACGGCATTGTCGCCGGCTGCGAAGACGCAGAATGTACCCTCGCCGGCGGGGAAACAGCCGAAATGCCGGATCTGTACAAAAACGGAGATTTCGACCTGGCCGGTTTCTGTGTGGGCATAGTAGACAAAGAGAATATATTGCCAAAAAAACAAAAGATAACCGCCGGGGACCGAATTTTCGGCCTTCCCTCCAGCGGCATACATTCAAACGGACTGTCCCTGGCAAGAAAAGTCATTCACGATCCGGCCGACCCGCTGTATCGGCAGCTGCTGATACCAACCAGAATATACGTAAAAGACCTGAAAACACTCCTCGCCGGCGGCTTTATAAAAGGAGCTGCCCACATTACCGGCGGCGGTCTCACAGGGAACTTCATGCGTATCCTTCCCGAAGGCCTTGTTCCGGAGTTCACCTGGGACTGGCCGGTACCGGAAATTTTTTCTGTTATACAGGAACGGGGGCCGGTTTCGCATGACGAGATGAGGCGGGTTTTCAACATGGGCATCGGCGTTGCCTTTGTAGTGGCAGATGAACACGCAGAAGAAATGAAGGAACGAGCCGCTTCTGAGGGAATCAGCATTCTGGATATCGGCACCGTTCAAACCGCGACGGAACAATAGCATGGGCAGTATCGCCGTATTCGCCTCCGGCGGCGGTTCCAACTTTGAAGCAATTGCCAGACGTCTTGAAGGCACACAACACAGTATTGCATTACTTGTGTGCGACAGGAAGGCAGCCTACGTTCATGAACGGGCTAAAGCGTTACACATTCCGGTCGTAAGCGTATCGTATGTGAGGAACACCAGAGAAGAGGTGGAACACAGACTGATCGAGATCATTGATACTGCCGGTGTGGACTTCATTGTACTCGCAGGTTTCATGCGGCTCTTAACACCCCTTTTTGTCGAACGGTTCAGCGGGAAAATCGTGAACATTCATCCGGCCCTGTTACCGAAATACCCCGGAACCAGGGGCATAGAGGAGAGCTGGGAGTCAGGGGACGAAAAGGTTGGTATCACCATTCATTATGTAGACAAGGGCATGGACACAGGTCCGGTCATTCTGCAGAAAGAAATAAACAGGATACCCGGTGAATCCCTTGAGGCGATGGCTGACAGGATCCACTGTCTTGAACATACATGGTATCCTGATGTAATCTTTGAACTTCTGGAACGTCAGCCAGAGAACTTCCCGTCCCAGGCTCAAACCCGACGGGAGAAAATGACGTAACACCGCTCTTAGCGGGGGTTCTTCCCGTCATAGAACAATACTTCACGTAAGGCAAAGGAGCATCACGTTGAAAGTCCTTATTTTAGGTTCCGGAGCAAGGGAACATGCAATCGCTTGGAAATTTTCGAAAAGCAACAGAATCTCCGGACTGTTTATAGCACCGGGTAATGCCGGTACCGGAGAAATAGGAGAGAACCTCTGGGACGTAGATCCGGAGAAGAGTGCGGAAGTAATTGCGGCATGCAGGGAACACGAAATAAACCTGGTATTTGTCGGTCCGGAAGCACCTCTGTCCGCAGGGATCGTTGACGCTCTGCAGAAGGAAGGAATCAGTGTTATCGGACCCCATCAGGAGGCGGCCCGTCTGGAATCAAGCAAGGAATTCTCAAAGGATTTCATGCTGCGTCACGGCATTCCGACTGCCGCGGCGGTAACTGTGACCAACAAAAAAGAACTGGAAAAAATCATTAAGCAGCGCCCGGGAAAAGTGGTCATAAAAAAGAACGGACTGGCTTCCGGAAAAGGCGTACTGGAATCGGATGCAACCGACGAGCTTTTATCCTTCGGCCATGGTATCCTCAAACAAAAGGACAGCCTCCTGGTAGAAGAATTTTTAAGCGGGTATGAAATATCGGTATTCACAATGTCCGACGGAAAAACCTACTGCATTTTACCGACAACCGCAGATTTCAAAAAAGCCGGAGAAGGAGATACCGGGCCGAACACCGGTGGAATGGGAGCCATATGTCCGGTACCCGTTGTCGGCAAGCAGCTGCTTTCAGAAATTGAAGAAACCATCATACAGCCTACCTTCAGAGGGCTCGAAAAAGACGGCCTCATGTACAAGGGCGTTTTATACTTCGGTCTGATGATTACCGACCAGGGACCCAAGGTGCTTGAATACAATGTGCGTTTCGGAGATCCCGAATGCCAGGTACTTCTGCCACTGATTGAAAGCGACTTCGGTGATTTTTGCGACTCGATTGCAAAAGAAAACCTGGAAAACTTCCCTCTCGCGATTTCCCAGAAATCCGCTCTATGCGTTGTTATTGCAAGCGGGGGATATCCGGCCAAATACAGCAAGGGGAAAAAAGTCAAACCCCTTCCTCATTTTCCGGAAAAAGACTGCATGATCTTTCACGCATCCACTAAATCCACAGATGACCATACAGCGTTAACCGGCGGGGGCCGCTGTTTCAGCGTCGTGGGCCTGGGGCCGAATCTGACGAATGCCAGTCTGAGGGCATATGAAGCCGCCCCCCAGGTTAAATTCGACGGAGCCTGGTACCGAAAAGACATCGGGCAGAAGTTTTTCATGGACACTATGTAAACACTGCCAATTCAACAATGAAGGGAGATTCCAATGAAACAGGTTTTATGGATTATCGGTTCAGCATCCGATACCGAACAGATACAACCCGGAATTGACATGCTCAAAGAACTGGATATCGAATACGATCTGAAAATATTGTCCGCCCACCGGGACCTCCCGGAGCTTACCGAATTCCTTAAAGCCCATGAAAAGGACTATAAAGTCATCATCACCGCAGCCGGCCTGTCGGCGGCTTTGCCTGGTGTGGTTGCGGCTATGACAACACGCCCGGTTCTGGGGATACCCCTTGTTTCAGGACATCTGTCGGGTATAGATGCCCTATTGTCGATTCTACAGCTGCCTAAGGGCATTCCCTGCGCTACAATGGGCATTGGAAAACAAGGCGTCCTGAATGCGGTGCATCTCGCGAAACGCATTATAGATACTGCGGTGTAGAAAAAGGAAAAGATTATGTTGGATACATTAGCCCTCTTACGGAACACAATACTGGAACACAGGAAAAAACCATACTGGATGGCTCCTTTTATACTGCTGGTTCTTTGGACCCTGGATACGGTTATATCGTTTTTTTTCACCGGTTTCAGCGGATGGACCTGGGCATTTACCGCCGCCATGTTGTTACGGGTGCTTGTTGTCGCGGTGAACATCCTGTTTATCAAACGGCTGTTCATCTTGAACACAAAAGCATCTTACCGGCATCTGAAAACATACTCAGGCTATTTCATAGTTTTTGTTTATGTGTTTTACAACCTGCCGCGCATGAGCCTTGTATCCGACGGCCTGATATCCGGAGGAAGGGAACTAAGTCTCTGGATATCATCCCTGGTATCCGCCCTCATCCCCTTCCTTTTGTATCTGTGTCTCTGGTACCGGAGAACCCGGGAATTCTGGGGCGTATACAAAACGAAAAAAGCCCAGAAAGAAGAAAAACGGCAGTATAAGAAAAAACGCACTCTCGGCGAAAAAATATGGGAAAACACTGACGCCATCATTTCGTCCATAATCACGGTTATCATTATCCAGCATTTTGTTTTTCAGCTCTACGTCATTCCCACGGAATCCATGGTTCCCACCTTCCTGGTGGGAGACCGGACCTTTGTGACAAAGTTTGCCAGCGGACCGGGCATTCCCCTTACCGACTGGAAACTTCCCCGCATTACTCAACCTAAAAAAGGGGATATCGTGGTCTTCCAGAGCCCTGAGTACACCTACGCGTCCCTGGCAAAACGGGTATTTCAGCAGTTTGTTTTTTACATCACCCTTACCACAGTCGACATCGACAGGGATGAAAGTGGAAACATACGCAAGCGCTTCATCGTGAAACGTCTTACCGGTGTACCCGGCGAAAAGTACATGATGGTGGATGACATCCTTTATGTCAAACATGCTCAGGATGCTGATTTTGAACCCGACCAGCAGGATACTGCCTACGGACATTATAATCTGTTCACCGAAGATCCCGATATCCTGAACAGGATACAGAACCTGCCGGTAAACAGGCCGACAAGAGAAATACTAAACAGATGGGACGAAGTAAAAAACACCGCAACAGCAGGAGATTTCCTTGAGCGATTGAAAGACAACCACAGGAAGCTGACAGATATCAGCTCAAGCCTCAGCTTCAGCCAGAGAGAAGCCTTTTTCTCATCGGTCAAGGAAAGCATTCAGTCCAATCTCTCACCCATGACCATTCTTACTGCCCGGCGTGAACAGCTGGACGCAGTGGGAGTCAGCCCTTTTCAACTGGCTAATTCCTACGAATACGATGACATTTTCTTTTATGAATACCTGAACGGTAATTCAGCGGATATAGACGCCTTGCTTCGGGACGCCATTACTGCAGCTAAAGACAACGTAAACCCCGACCTGTTCGAAACATCCTCCCGGAAGCTGAACCTGATGTTCAAGAATCTTCAGCTTGAGCGGTTTATCATCTATGCGGAACTGGTACAACAGAATGTTTCGTTAAGGGACTTTGCTTCTTCGGCTGCCCTCAGTGAAAACATCCGTCAATCCAAGGAGCTTGAAAGAATATACCTGCGGTATTTTGATTTTCGCAATTTTCCCGCCTTTCCAGCCGGTGAAGACGAATATATTCCGAAAGGTCATTACTTTCTGATCGGCGACAACCGCTACAACAGCCTCGACTTCCGCTACGATCATTCAGGCAGCTTTCCAAGATATCTTGATAACGGGGACACCAGCTCCATTGTGTACAATTCAAGCCTTGCCCCGTATCTGCTGCCGCAGGAAAACATTCTCGGGATTGCCCGTGCAACCTTCTGGCCCTTCAGCCGCGCAAAATGGCACTCAAGATAGGCATTACCACCCGTGCTGCCGCCGGCATTCATAAAGTATGATACCGGCAGCCACTGACACATTGAACGAATCCACATGACCTTTTGCTGGTATTGAAATAAGGGAATCACAGGATTCCCTTATGATGCGGGACATGCCCTCGCCTTCGCTCCCCATTACAACGGCGGTTTTATCGCCCAGTTCGGCTCTGTTAATGCTTTCTCCTGTCATATCAGCTCCGCACACCCAGTAACCCGCTTTTTTCAGCATGCCGATGCTCCGTTCCAGATTCGGCACGCGCAAAACCTGGACAAACCGATTGGCGCCAGCCGACGTTTTCTGGACCGTCAGTGTTTCTTTTGCGCTGCGCCGCTGGGGGATAATCACCGCGTCGACTCCGAACTGGTCACAGGAGCGGATGATCGCGCCCAAATTATGGGGATCGGTGATACCATCCAGTACGATGATCAGGGACTGGCGGAGGTTTTTTGTTTTCTCCAGGACTGTTTCAAGAGACAGAGGACTTCCTTCACTGCGGACCGATTCAACTTCCAGGGCCACCCCGCGGTGGTCCCGGGTTCCGCACAGCCGGTCCAATTCGCCTTTTGTGGTATCTTCGACAGCAATACCGCTCTTAGCCGCCAGTTCCAGAATTTGTTTTATCCGGGGACCTTTCCCGGCCACAAGGAGACGCATCCGGGACCTGTCTCTGGATTTAAGGTACTCCTCTATAACATGAAAACCGTGTACCACTGTCATTGCGCGGTATAATCCTTTATCGTGTCGATCTCTCCATCAAAATCCGTGTCCATCTCATATTTCTCGATATACACGCCTTCCCGGAGATACACCCAAATATCAATGACTGTGTCGTAATTGCTGTCCACTTCACGGCGCGTTAACACCCCATTGGTATAATAATAGAAATCGTCCATATACCCGTCATTGTTAAAATCTATATGCTCTTCTTTAATGTTTGCGTCTCTGTCATAGACCACCGCATAGTCAGCAACACCGTTATAATCTCTATCGACCTCTATCCTGCGGGTCCCATTACTGCCAAATACGATCCATTTATCGGTAACACCGTCATTGTTTTCATCGTATTCCTGTGCAGCAGCGAGTACCGTATTTACACATAAAAAAAACAAGGTACATATAATGAGTGATTGTTTCATGGTTTCTCCGTAAAAGACGCCCTTCAGCAGGGCAAAAGAATAACCGCATCCGCGTCTTTCAATTATCGGTTGGAACAAAGTGGCAGCTTAACCGGTTTCAGGAGACGGGATACAAGGTACACTCAGCCCGAAGCGTTCCTGAGTTTATCGTATTCGGCAATCAAACGGTTAACTTCGCCGACGAGCTCTTGAAGCTTGTCGTTTTTCCTAAGCTGTATCTGCATTGATTCGCCGTCGTCAAGCACCCGCTTTATGTCTTCTTTCATGCGGTAGGCAGGCCCGGCAATCCTGTGTGAGTACCTCAGACCAAGCACGGAAATGACAAGAATGATAATGAGATTGTTGATAATAATTGGCGGAAGAACAAGTTCCCACCGTTTCACCCCGGCTTCCGTCTTTGTCGATGAAACCTGTTGCATGACGGTTTCGCCATTGACATCGACTTCACGTTCCTCTATGACCTGCCTGTCAATGGTAATGAATTCCTTGAACATGTTCTCGCCCGCCATGGTCGCTGCCCAATAATATATTGATATGCACAGGGTAAAAATACACAGGGCAATGAGTACTGACATAAGGAATGAAGAAATCATCCGGAACTGGAAACGTCGGTCAACCACATATTTCTTACGTTTTTTGAATCCCTCTACCATTTTAAAACCTCAATTCAAGTATATAACAGAATTGTCACCGATTACATATCGAAAGCTGCAATTTTTTCCGTCCCTGACGCCTGGGTGGCCTTTTTACAGCTCCGACAAGGGTATGGGATCAGGACTCGTATTCTCTCCTTCGAGAACCGCAAATTCCTTCAACAGGTCACGTGCCCGGGATGACAGCTTTTTGGGTGTTATCACCTGAAGCTTTATGTACATATCTCCACGGTGGCCTGCGTGATGCAGGAAAGGGACTCCTTCGTTCCGAACTCGAAGGATCTTGCCGCTCTGAGTACCTGCTGGTATCTTGATTTTGATCTTTTTGCGGTCGAGAGTTTCCACCTGTAACTCGGTTCCGAGGGCCGCCTGAGTAATGGAGATGGGAATGACGCAATACAGGTCATTGCCGTCCCGCTCAAAATGAGTGTCTGCTTCTACGTTGATATAGACATAAAGGTCGCCTTCCGGTCCGCCGTTCGGACCTGCATCGCCCTGTCCGGGTATATTGATCCGTTTGCCGTTTTCAATCCCTGCAGGAATGGTAACTTTTATTTTCTGTTTTTTGCCGACAACGCCTGCACCATTACAGCTGCGGCAGGGATGCTCAATTATAAAGCCTTCGCCACTGCAGGTAGGACAGGGGGATGCAATAGAGAAAAACCCCGAGCTTCTGCGCACCTGGCCGCTCCCTCCGCAGGAAGGACAGGTTTTCCGTCCGCTTCCGGACTCCGCTCCCGAGCCTTTACATACAGAACAGCTGGTGTTCCTGTTATAGCTGATTTCCACCTTCGTGCCGAATACGGCATCACGAAAAGGGACACTCAGATTATAGCGCAAATCGGATCCGCGCTGTACTGAAGAGCCCCTGCGCGACCGGGAACTGCGCCCTCCCCCTCCGCCGAAAAAGGAGTCGAAAATACCGCCAAAATCACCAAAGATATCTTCAAAGTCCCTGAATACCGAGGAGTAATCATGGCCGCCGCCGCCGGACATTCCTTCCACTCCGGCAAACCCGAACTGATCGTATGCCTGACGCTTCTGGGAGTTACTCAATACTTCGTATGCTTCAGTTGCCTCTTTAAAACTTTCCTCAGCCTTCTTGTCACCCGGATTTTTATCCGGATGGAACTTGATCGCAAGTTTTCGGTACGCCTTTTTTATCTCATCATCGGAAGCACCCTTTGCTATTCCAAGGACTTCGTAATAATCTCGCTTAGCCAATGTTTTTCAATGCCCCTTTTCCCTGCGTAATTACTACAGCGCGGAGGTCCTCCTCCGCGCTGTATTCAGTTCACTACTGTGTGTATGCTGCTTTAGTTGTTATCATCGTCATCGTCGACGACTTCGTAATCTACGTCTTCAACATTCGACTTCTTATCCTTGGAAGAACCGTTTTCGGTGGTTCCTTCCTGAGCCGTATCCTGTCCTTCCGCCGGACCTCCCGCAGCACCGCTGGCCTGTTGTTTGTATATTTCTTCAGCCAGTTTGTGGGAAGCCTGTTTCAGGGTTTCAAGATTTGCTTTGATTTCCTCTACAGTTCCTGACTCGAGGGAAGACCGGACATCTGCTATTGCCTTTTCTATAGCCGCCTTTTCGTCAGAGGAAACTTTGTCACCGTAGTCTTTCAGTGACTTCTCGGTGGCATATACCAAGGAATCTGCTTCATTGCGGACTTCCACTTTTTCCCTTTCTTTCTTGTCTTCATCAGCGTGAAGTTCCGCGTCTTTAACCATTTTTTCGATTTCAGATTCCGACAGTCCCGATGAACTTTCGATCCGGATTTTCTGCTCCTTACCGGTGCCCATATCTTTTGCAGATACATGAACAATACCGTTTGCATCGATATCGAAAGTTACCTCAATCTGAGGAACTCCCCGAGGTGCGGGAGGAATACCCACAAGGTCAAACCGGCCAAGGGTACGGTTCTGGTTTGCCATTTCCCTTTCACCCTGAAGAACATGGATAGAAACCGCCGTCTGATTATCAGCCGCAGTAGAGAAAATCTGGCTCTTGCGGGTGGGAATGGTAGTATTCCGCTCAATCAACCTTGTGGTTACCCCGCCGAGGGTTTCGATACCGAGAGACAAGGGAGTCACGTCGAGCAGCAGAACATCCTTGACATCTCCGCCAAGAATACCGCCCTGAATGGCGGCGCCGATAGCAACGACTTCATCGGGATTCACTCCTCTATGAGGATCGCGCTGAAACAATTCTTTCACCGCCGCCTGAACGGCCGGGATACGGGTGGAACCGCCGACGAGAATAACTTCGTCTACTTCCGAAGCTGACAGACCTGCGTCCTTGAGTGCCTTCTTGCAGGGCTCTTTTGTTTTTTCAATCAGATCGCCCACCATCTGTTCGAACTTGGCCCTGGTCAGGTTATACTGAAGATGCTTGGGACCGGAGGCGTCGGCAGTGATAAACGGAAGATTAATATCCGTTGACTGGGTGCTGGAAAGCTCGATCTTGGCCTTTTCCGCCGCCTCTCTGAGACGCTGCAGGGCCATTCTGTCCTGCTTAAGATCTATGCCGGAATCCTTCTTGAACTCCTGGACCATCCAGTCAATTATCCGCTGATCAAAGTTGTCTCCTCCGAGATGGGTATCACCGTTTGTCGACTTGACCTCGAATACACCGTCACCAAGTTCAAGGATGGATATATCGAAGGTACCTCCACCGAGGTCATACACTGCAATCTTTTCTTCTTTCTTTTCCTTACCGAACCCGTATGCAAGGGATGCGGCCGTCGGCTCATTCACGATTCGTTTTACTTCCAGACCTGCAATTCTTCCGGCATCTTTCGTGGCCTGGCGCTGGGCGTCATTGAAATAAGCAGGCACAGTAATAACCGCTTCTGTAACCGTTTCTCCCAGATAATCTTCCGCTGTTTTCTTCATTTTCTGAAGAACAGCCGCGGAAATTTCCTGAGGTGAATATTCCTTGTCCCCTGCCTGTACGCGGATGTCGCCGCTGCCGGTATCTTTCAATTTATACGGTACCATTGAAATTTCCGAAGGTACTTCACTAAAGCGCCTTCCCATGAACCGTTTGATGGAATACACCGTGTTTTCCGGATTTGTTACACTCTGGTTTTTGGCCGGCTGACCGACCAAACGCTCGCCTTTAGCGGTATATGCCACTATAGAGGGCGTAGTCCGCTGTCCTTCCGAGTTTTGTATGACAATGGGCTCGCCGCCTTCCATTACCGCAACGCACGAGTTTGTTGTTCCAAGGTCAATACCGATTATTCTTCCCATATCATTCTCCTATTTGCCATTTACTCAATGAGTTTCCTTTGTAGTATCTTCTGCGGCTTCGCCGCTGTGATCGCTGTTTCCTGCCGCTTTCGGCATAGAGACACGTACCTTCGCGTGGCGAAGCACACGGTCATGGAGCATATATCCTTTCTGAAAATCGTCGAGGACGGTCTGAACATCATGTTCATCGGACTCAGCCATGGCTATGGCTTCGTGTTTTTCCGGATCGAATTCCTCGCCTTTGCTTTCAAACCTCTTAAGACCCCAGTTCCGCTCAAGAGTCCCGACAAACTGCTTCTCAATCATCTCGATTCCAGCGTGAAACGCCGCGAAATCCTTGGACTCTTCGGAGGATTTGATAGCACGTTCAAAATCGTCTATGATCTGCACGAGATCCAGAAGAAGGTTCGTGTTCGCGTATTTTATTGAATCCTCTTTATCCCGGATTACCCTTTTACGAAAGTTTTCAAAATCAGCCTGCTTTCGAAGCAGCTGGTCTTTTAAATCTGCAACTTCCGCATTCAGGGCTTCTATGTGCCGCTCCAAAGAGACTTTTTCATCAGAATCATCGGTGCTTTCCTGTTCCGCAGAAGAGCCCCCACCGGGATTTTCATTTTCCAAAGCCTCATCCGTCCCGGTCGACACCTCTTCCAGAACTTCTTCCTTCTTTTCCTTCGACATTCGTTACCTCAATGTGAGTGATTCTTGAAAACTAAGATACTAACGCTTTAAACCCAGCGTCAACCCTAATGAACCCTTAATGGTATAAAAGTCAATTTCTTTTTGTGCAAACAGTTACATTCAAGACATCAGGTGATCTTCATCAAAGAAAATACATGTACATCATCACCGAAAAATATACAACATAACAGCCGATCAGGACCCAGCCGTTCCAGCGGTTAAGTCGATACCCCATACGCGCAAGACCCAGAACAAGGAGGACCGAAATGAATACCGCGGGAAAGGCAAAATACAGGATATCCTTCGAAACAGTTATTCCCGCGACTGCTGACGCCGCGCCGATGATCCACAGAATATTCAGAACATTCGCGCCTATGATATCGCCAAACGCAAGGTCACCGTGGCCTTTCCGGGCAGCGACTATACAGGTTGCAAGCTCCGGCAGTGATGTCCCGATGGCAATTATTGTCAGTCCAATGACGATTTCCGGAACCCCGAAATATACTGCGATATTCTGTGCCGAAAAAACAAGGAGTCTACTGGCAATAACGACACCGGCAAGTCCTCCTGCAAACCTGATGAATTGAAGCGGCAGCGATCCCGGTTTTTCATGGCCCTCCACCTCTATCGGAAGCTCATCGTTTTTATGCTTTTTCCGTTCGTTGGATTCGGAAAAGACCAGAAAAACCAGATAGGCGACCATCATTGCAAGAAGCAGAATACCTTCCCACCGCTGAAGAACACCGTCAAGACTCATAACAAAGGACACAATGAACACACCGATCAGAAACAACCCGGTTGTGTTCAGGATGCGCTTTTCTACCGGTATGGGCGCAGGAGACAGCAATATCGCCACAGCAAGAGCTACAGCGCCGTTGAAAATGACAGAACCCAGCGCGTTTCCAAGTCCGATACCTGCCGAACCCTGCAGGGCCGCGATCATGGTAACCGTGAATTCCGGGGATGTAGTCCCGAAACTGACCAGTACTATACCTATAATGATTTTGGGTATCTTGAAAATTTCTGCGATACCTACAGCACCGTCCACAAGAAAGTCGGCACTTTTCGCGAGAATAAAAAAACTAACAAGAAGAATAAGAAAGTTGATGGGAATATTCGACAGTAAAGCGGTCATATACACTCCTGAATGGTTATCCGTCTCATTTCCAGGAGTATAGCGTTTTCAGCTTTTTTTTGCCACCAGCTCAAGAATCAGTTCCACCTCCGACCTGCTCAACTGGGTAGTACGGGCGATCTCCTCTACTGCCCAGCCTTCCCTGGCAAGACGTATAACAACATCTCTGGTATCGAGTTTTTCCTTACCCTTTGCCCGTTTTGCCCCCTCCTTCATGATGGAACCAAGAAGCTTAACCTGCTCCTGGGCCTGTCGGGCAACGTCCTCCAGACGGGTCTCGGTTCTTGCAAGCCACTGCCGCGCTTCCTGCATTGCTTCTATACGGGTCTCAATTTCCGACAAAACCCCGTCGAGACCTGACAGCTTTGTGATGGTGGCTTCTGCCTGGTCCTTGTTTTCGGCAAGCAAAGACACCCGCTGATCGAGCTGGGAAAGCTCGGCGGGTATCCGCGACATCTCCTCCCTGACTCCCTTTAGGGCCTTGGTCATATCGCTGATAACAGAAAAATTCTTGTCCACACCTTCGGTGGTACGTTCTAGAAGGCCTTCTTTGGATTCAAGACGCTTGTAACGGGCCTCGACGCTCTCCTCGAGTTCACCCAGGCGCATAAGATCAGCCTGAATGTGCTGGAGGGTATCATGGGTCTGGGTCATCTGGGCAATTTTTGTGTCTATGGTCTGGGACAGATTGAGGAGCTTGGCAAAGTCCTCATCCATGGAATCTATACGCCGTTTTTCCCCAAGGAAGCGGGCCATTTTGGTATTGGCGGATTCCGCGAGCTTCAGCACTGTTGAGAATTCCTTTTCCGATTCCCGTACATCCTTTGACATTTGGGCTATGCGGCTGATTTCCGATTTGAGGTCTTCTATGCTCTTGCTCAACGATTCCTTAAGCTGATCGGCCTTCTCGAAAACCCTGGTCTGGCTGATGAAGGCCTTCTGTTTCTTGTCAATCTCCACAAGGGTGACTTCAAGGGCCTTGGCCTCATCCTCCACTTTACCCAGGAGCCGGGACTGGGCTGTTTCGAGCTTCTCACGGATGTCGGAAACAGCGGTACGGAAGTCCTTGGTTCGGACTTCCATGTCCATTTGCAGTTCCCGGGCTTTTTTCTGATATTCAAGCAGAGAGGTTTCCGACTCCTTGGAAAAGGTAAGAAGAGCTTCGTCGCTTCGCCTCCGCAAATCCTCCTGAAGAGCGAGAATCGTTTCACTGATATCCTTGAGTTCATTCTTTAAACGGCTGCGTTCTTCCTGGGAATTAAGGATCAGGTCCTCCCGCTGGGAAATAAACTCTTCCTTAATGGCCGATGTCGCTTCGGTCATGGAACCCCGCAGATCTGCAATGCGTTCTTTCACGCTGTTATCCGTTTCCTTCATGTTCGAAAGGACCTGGGACTGCCACTGGGTCACACCGGCCCTCACAGAATCGATAATACCCTCGGTTTCCTTGCTGCTTGACGCCAGGTAATCCTTCACCCCTGCCATCCGGGTCTCAATCTGCTGCCGATAGGCAGAAAGGGCCTCTTCCATGTCGGCAGCCGAAGCCTGAATTTTCTCATCAAAGAGCTTCGCCGACCGTGATTGGAACCCCGCCACTTCCTTGTGCATCCGCGACTCCAGATCCCTGATGCCCAGATTGCTTTCTTCCATCCGGTTCTTCATGGAAGCATCAAACACAGAAAGGTTTTCTTCAAACCCGGCAAGCCGTTCGTTAAAAAGATCCCTCAAGGACTCAAGCCGTGCCTCCATGTCCATTGCCTGCCGCGCTTCCATTTCCTTCTGCTGCTTTTCGTAACCCTGGGCGTAGTCTTCCATACGCTGGTCAAGAGAATCCTTCCATTGTTTCAATTCGGAACTGAGGACCTGCCCTCTGTTGCGGAGATCCTCAAAAAATTCATCCTCAAAAACCTGGAGTTTTTCGGAAACACTGTCGTAAGCCCGCTGTTTAAGCTCATTAAGCTCACCCTCTATCTGGGACACCGCCTGGTGAATGGTGCCCAAGTCGTCCCGGGCCTTTGCCTGTTCCTGAGCGCGTTCAGAGGACAAAGCCTCATGAAACTCGCGGAACTCGCTGCGGATTTTATCGGAAATTCGGTCCATGCTCGCGCGCAGATTATGCTCAAGGCCGTCTATATCACTTCCTATTTCTTCTATTTTGGAAAATTTATAGGATACGCTCTCCTCGTAATCGCTGATGCGGCTGTCCATTTCGGTAAAGCGCTCCTGTACCGTGTCGGCAAAACCCGCCGACTGCCTCTGGATCTGTTCATTAAAGCTTTTAGCCGCGGCGTCAAGACCAGCTGCAAGGCCTCTGTACTTTTTGTCCTGCTCTTCGATCATCGCATCGGTCCTGCCGGTAAGGGCATCGATAGCCTGGCCGATATGGGTTTTCATACGGCCGGAAAGACTTTCATATTCGCTCAGAGTGTCGTCAAGCTGCTTCTGCACTTCGGTACGCCACACAGCGATTTCCGAACGGGAATCACCAAAAAAAGCAATAAACTCCCGTTTCTTTTCTTCTATATTGGCCCGCACTTCCCCGATCGCGCCTAACAAGGATTTTTCGGTTTCTGCTGCCTTCTTTTCTATGTGCTCACGCAGTTTCGCGAAAATGTCATCCTCGAAATTCTTTCCACGCTCGGCTACGGTCTTTAGATGTTCTTCGTAGGCATGCTCAATCCGTCCGGCCTGGTCCTGGAATTCTTCCAGACGCTGGGAGATGGTCGAGTCGGTATCCTCTACCGCCTGCTTCAATTCATTATGAAGAACCTTGAGGTGAGAAATGACATCGCTTCCCTTCTGGTCTTCTGCGGCACGCAGTGCCTCCAGCCGTGCAGCGAAATCACCGGACATCTTTCCAATGGAGGATTCGCCTTCGCTCTGGATGACAATGAGCTGTTTTTTCACCGCAGCGAGAACCTCTTTGCCGTTGGCCTCTAACACGGATTTGGAGTTTTTAATTTTGTCCTCGTAAGAACCAAGAGCCTGTTTGGTCTCGGTAATGAGAGTGTTGAAACCGGACTGCAGCTGGCCGCCGCGTTCAAAACCTTCCTTCACTTTGCTTTCGATGGCGTCGAAAAACTGCTTCTGCTGGCTTTGCCAGACATCCATCAGCTCATCGTTGATCCTGTTGGCCGAAGCGTCGATCTCTTTCACCGCGTCGCGGTTCATCTGTTCTATTGCCGCGGTCAAATCCCGCTCAACATCATCCTTCCTGGCTGTCAGATCACCGATAAACTCGGAAAACTCTTCCACCTGGGTTTTTATGACCCCCATCCGTTCCTGGGATTTGATAATATCGCTCTGGGTCTTTTTCAAAAGTTCCTTACGGACAAGATCCAGGGCTTTGAGGTTGTGTTTCTGAAAATCCTGGCGGATGGTCCCGAGATCGGACTCAAGGCGCTTGAGGGAACCTGAAACCTCGCCTACTTTTTTACCCACTTTATCTACGAATTCCGATTCCTTGTGGAGCCTTCCCAGATTTTCCTCTACCCTGCCGGTCATTTTCACCAGCTCGTCCAGGGCTTTGTCATAGCTTGTAATACGGGTAAAAATATGCTCTATGTCCGAGGACTTATCCTGAAGACCTGACTCTATCACGGTTATCCGTTTGAGAACTTCCTTGGCGGCCTTCTGATGAACGTCCACCTCGATAGAAAGATTTTTCAGATCCTGGGCTTTGGTATCCACATACCCGGCCAGTTCCTCTTTCATTTTATCAGAAAACTTTTTAACCTTTTCCAATGATCGATTGTTCAGATCAAGCTGGCGATAAATCACCAGTATGACAAACACAATGATTAAGGTTAAGAGATCACCAAAATCAAAATTCATTGTTCCTCTCCCAGTTAGGGTTATTGTATCCTATAGGGGACTTAAATACCAGAATTTTCTAGGATAAAGTCACGTAAATCTTTGTAGTCAAAGAAGGTAAAATCGGCCTTTGAACGGGGCTTCGGACGGGACGAATAATGGGCAGCACACATCCCCACCCCTTTCGCACCGAGTACATCATAGCGGTAACTATTGCCGACATACAGAATGTTCTCAGGCGGAGTATCAAGACGTGACGCCATTTCAAGAAATGGCTCGGGATGGGGTTTCAGGTACTGGGTATCCTCGGAGCTGAAAGCCGTATCCCACATTCCAGTCAACCCAAGGTATTCCAGCTTCCTGGCAGCAGGGAAATCCGACAATGCCGCCAGTTTGAACCCCCGTGACTTCAAATCCAGAAGGACCGCTTTCACCCCGTTCAGGGGTTTAATGCCTCTGAAACTGGTTTCCCAGGACTGGTAGAGGAAACGCTCCATCAGAGCAAAGGCATGTTCCGGCTCCATGCCCATATGACCGGCTAAAAGCTGGGCCTGAAGATGGCGGAAATTATGAACCGGGCGTATACGCCGTATTTCCTTCCGCACCTTGCCGAAATTCCACGACAGACGGGGATGAAACAACCCCGCGGGCAGGGAATGGAGAAACATTTTGTAATTCGCGTACAATGTGCCATCAATATCAAACCCGATCGCTGTAAAACCCATCTCACCTCGCGCGGACGCGGTAAACCATGCGTACCTTCATGTTTTGAGCATTCGGGGGAGCCGCGACAAATCGCCATTTGGCCAACGCATCACGGATCGCCCGCTCCAACACAGGATAGCCGGTTTGGGAATCAAATTGCAAGTTTACAACCCTGCCGGGCTGGGTAATTTCAAAAGAAATCTCCACGCGTATTTCCGTCTGTCCGTCCAGGGTGAAATTGTCAGGCAAGTCCGGACGGGGGCTCTCTTTGAGTGCGCGCACACTGGTTATCTCATCCAGACTTACCGGATTATCGCTGTAGATGGACGAAGGGTTGGTACCTTCCGAATCAGCGGTTGAACCCGCGTTCCCCGCTGTGCTGGAAATATCTTTATCCGCGATTTTGGCGAGCCGTTCGTCCACCCAGGATGTGTCTTCTTCGATTTCAACCACGGGAGAGGCAGATGAAGTAGAACGCTGAGAGACAGGGGCGTTCTGATCATACTCTACTACATTTTCCTCGGGAATGTAGGGATCATTGGTATCGGTACTGTCGCCCCAATCTACGGGAGGCAGATCCTGTACATAGTCGTCTGCCGCATCGTCATGCCGGACCTGAGCCCGGGCAGATTCCGTGCTTGACGAAGGAGATTCCGCGCTGCGGGGCTGCCTGGAAACCGGCTCCTGTTTCTGCTGAGGAGGCGGCCGACGTTGTGCAGGTTTTTCCCTGGTTTCCTCACCCTTGGGAGCGGGGCGCTCGGCATAAAAACTGACCAGCAGCGGCGGCCGGACAATCTGGGGCGTGGGGAACTCCAGGTCCGTCAAGTAATCAAAGACAAAGAACAGCCCGAGACACAGAACCATGCTTAAGAGAATGCTCAACCCCAGTCGTTCCCGGTCGTTATAAATCACCTTGTCTCCCTGGTCCTTAAATTTACACCGTAAAAGCCGTTTTTACGAAGCTCATCGAGGACACGCACCATCAGACGGTAATCAACCCCGGCATCGCCTTCTAAAATGAGGTTGCCGCCGTCTTTACGTTCTACATTACCCAATGCTTTAGCGAACTGGGACAGGGAATACCGGTCCTTGTTTATGTAAATCTCGTTCTCTCCCGCAACGGTGATCACCAGACGTGACACAGCTACGGGCTCCGAGGTTGTGGACTCGGGAAGGTTGATATTTATGCCAGGGGTAAGAATGAAGGTAGAAGAAACCATAAAGAACACTACCAGCTGAAAGACCACATCGATCATCGGTACCAGGTCTACCGTTGCCGATGTCTTGAGCCTGCGTTTAAACTGCATTGCCTCCCCCCAGTAACAGAACCATTTCATTGACCCGGTTTTCAAGGCGAATAATGATGTGGTTCACCTTGTTCACCAGATAATTATAAAATGTAATCGTCGGGATCGATACAATGAGCCCCGCGGCTGTGGTGATCAGGGCCTCGGATATGCCTGCTGCCAGTAAAGCCGGATCGCCCACCGATCCGAATTTTCCAAGGACGCCGAAAGCGTCTATATTTCCGGTCACGGTGCCAAGGAGCCCGAGAAGGGGGGCAATGTGTGCGATGGTACCCAGGGAACTTAAGAAACGCTCAAGACGAGGCACTTCCATGTTTGCCGCACTCACGATCATGTCACGTATAGTCCCCGTGTCAAGATGCCGGTTGTCAATCCCCACTCTCATAAGGTTGGTAACCGGAGAGGGGTTTGTTTCACAGATACTCAGGGCTTCCTGATAATGATTATGCCTTAAGGCTTCCTTGAGGCGATTGATCATTTTGTCTTCGTCTACCTTGATTTTTCTGAAAAACAACAGCCGTTCAATAATGATGACTGTCCCGATGAAGAACAGTCCCAGGATGACGATCATGATGGGACCGCCCTTTTGGATAATATCCAGCATATACACCTGCCTTTATAAAGATATGTTCGTAAAAAATGACAACTCAAAACCTTTGGTTTGATAATTTCCAATAAACGGTCTGGGGTCTTCGGCTGTTACACTCAACAGATCCGAACCTCTGAACTCAATACTGACTCCCCGGCCGACGGGGACTTCCACTGATACATCAAACACAGGAAGCTGTGTCGAGGCACCGAAAGGGACCTCAAAAGAGCCGGCGACCACCAGGCCCCAGGGCATCCGGGTGTACTCTCCTTCCAGGACCAGGCTGTTGCCCATTCCGGGAAGATCCTGGGAGAAAATATCCACCGCGTAAGCGGCACGCATAAACCAGTGCAGAGACGTGGAATACCGGGCGGCAGCTGTATAACGGCCGCCGAAACCGAGGTCGTAGGGTATTGCAGCAAAATACAAACGGCCGTCGGTGTCGATCTCCTTTTCCAGCCAGTTGAATTCCCTCTCCAGAAAGGTTTCTCCCTCAAAACTGATGGTAACGGTATCCGAGGGAACAAGCTGAAGCCGGGTATCAATGAACCAGAAGCTTTCCAGGGGATACGCTTTTTTCACGGGCGACATGGGGGCTGCGGACAGGATGTCCAAAGGATCTGCCGATACAACCTTGCGCCCCCCGGAAATTTCCATGTTCATGCCGTCGAAGTAGCTGAATTCAATGCCTCCATGCCAGGGTATGAGCATTTCATCTCCCACAAGGGAAACACCCCCGTTAATACCAAGCCACGGAAAAGGAGTTAGTCCAATGTAGGCCCCGAATTCCCACAGGCTTTCCTGTGAAATACGGCTGAGAGCAAACACTCCGGCTGATGCGTATTCCCAGGCACCCTCGAAATCCGCCCGGGGTGTAATCGCGTTATAGTCAAAAGACTGGCTGTTTTCTCCGCCGAAAACCTGGGTCAGGAACAGCGTATCACCTGTCAGAGTGGCGGTGAACCAGTCGCGGGTGTAGGAACCTTCCAGATACACCGATCCGCCGCGGCGGGTCACATCAATGTAGTCTCCCAGTCCCTGAAAACCCCACGCGTATTCGACCACATCACCTTTCACAAACAGATTCAAAGGATCGTCCAGGTATACAAAGGTTCCATAAATCGAATCATCACGCTGGGAAAAGCCTTTGCCTGCCTCGTGAGGATAAAAACCGTCGCTGGCATCATGAAGGAAGCCCGCGGTGAATCCGGGCCCCTGCTTACTCATCTGGGTCAGTTCAATATTGCCGTATAAACGGCTTGCCGTCCCGACTCCGATGGTTCCTTCGGAGAAAAACCGTTTATCGGATACAACCGCCTCGCTGTCCAGGGGGTCAATAAGGGGAATCTGGGTCAGCAGCTGGAAATCTCCCTCATCCGATCCTGCCTCGATAAGAACTCCGGGAATCCCCGGTTCCTGTTCCCCGATCACCGGATCCGGAATACTCACCCGTGAGGCACCGGTATCCTCCACCTCGAGGACGACAGGGGGCAAATAAATATCCGGGGCTTCTGTCTCCTGGGCACTCACAACCGCTGAACCGAGAAGGGCCAACCATAGAACATACACTACCGGTCTCATTTCAGACCTCCTTCCAGTTTCCGCCCTTCTTCCGCCCACACACTTGACGGAAAACGCTGCCTTAAAGTGGTGATGATGGCTTTGGCATCGGATTTGTCACCTGAAAACGCTGCCGAAGATGCGGCACGGAACAGCGCCTGGGCAATGAAATCCTCCGGGCCCGGTGACAGGAGAGCTGCATCCAGCATCGCTTCTGTTGCCTTAACGTGCTGACCTTCCCTTGACAGATATTCACCATACAAGAACAGTGCTTTGGAGCCGGTGTCCGGGTCATCGTCTTTTTTGTCAATGACCTTGAGCAGCAGGTCAAGGACAAAATCAAGCTGGGACTTCCGGGTGTCATTGAGGATATATAAACGGGCCAGTTCGATGATGGCCTCCCGGCCTTCCCTCGTCTGTGCACCCTTCTGTTTGCCTATCCTGGCAGAAAGAGCTGCCTCCCGGTCGCTTTGACCCTGTATCATGAATTTGAGCTTGTCCAGTTCTACATCAATCTGGGAATTGCTCGCGTCATCAGGAAACTGGGTCACCAGTTTTGCATATATATCTGCGGCTTTTTTGTATTCTCCCATATCCTGATACATCGCCGCAATAAAAACCTGCACCTCAAAAACATATACGCTTTTGGGATACTGCTCCACAAGACGGTTCCACACAAGGATAGCGGAATAGGGTTTCCCTGCGTCCTTGTAAGCAAGACCCCAGTAATAATACGCGTCAACCATTTTCTCATCACGGGTACCGCTGTCCCGGAGGGTACGGAAAAGATCCGCCGCCTCGTCAAAGCGCTTTGCACCGTATGCCGCCTTACCAGCCTCGACCATGGCCCTGACACCGTCGGTACCGTCGGGATCTTTCATAAAGACAGTCTTATATGCGTCAATGGCCCTGTCGGTCGCACCGGTTTCCAGAAACATTTCCCCAAGTTCGAAATAGGCCTCTTTCCAATAGCCTCCATTTTCCGCGGCGATCACCTCATTAAGAGTAAGAATCGCCTTGTTTGTCTGGCCGGTGCGGCGAAGCGACCGGGCCGACATGAAAAGACCCTTATTCCGCTGGGCGGTATACTCGCTTCTGAGGGCGTACTCGGTGAAATAGGTAGAAGCCTGGGGATAATCCTCCAAGGAGAATGCGCACCAGCCGGCAGTATATTTGGCAGACGTCACGGTTTCCGACATCGGGTATGAGGCAAACAGTTTCCGGTAATACCCAAGGGCGGCCTTGAAATCGGAAACTCTGTATTTTGACCATCCCAGATAAAACAGTACATAGGGCTTCAATGTATCCTGAACCGCCCCTGCCTCGAGTTTTTCCAGAAGGGGTATCCCTTTATCGTAGGATTCCAGGAGTACATACGATAAACCGCGGTAATATGAGAAAACAGGATTGGCGCTTTCCTCCCGGGAAAACTCCAGACCCGCCACCTCCCGGTATTTGCCCTGATTGAACAAAATCGAAATAAACTCAGCTTTTGTAAACTCATAGCCCGGAAGCCCGGCGAGTTTCCGGTAATGGTCCTCGGCACGAGCAAGTTCTCCGCGCTCCCTTGCACAACGGGCAATCAATAAAAGTATGTCTGGGTAATAATCAGACCCGGGATACTCCTTTAGAAGTACCTCAGACAGCGCAGAACATTCCTCATATAAACCTTCTATATAAAGACCTTGGGCGTAAAGGTACTGCCATTTCTCATCCAGCGGTCCGTAACCGTTTTCCTCCCTTAGAATCTCCATTGCCTTGTCCCAATCATCAGACTGAGCGTAGAGGGAAGCAAGGGCAAAAAGTGTTTTATAATTATCCGCGGAATCTTCAACGCTTTGCGGCAGATACCATAAGAGCACGTCTATAGCGGACTGATAATCTCCCGAAACACTGTAGAGGTCCACGACTCTTGCCACCGCTGCGTAAGAAACCTGCACCGACGATGCCTTCATTTTCTGAAAAATTGCCACAACATCGGCAAAGACATTCTTCTCATGGTAATAAAACAGCCCCATCTCCCATAGCTGGGCAAGGAGGATGCGGTCATTGCCGAGTTCCTGTTCAGCGGCTGAGTAGGCATCGCGGAATTCTCCGGGATTCAGGACATCCTTTGAAAAATACAACTCCCTCAGTAGCAGATAAGCGCGAATTTCTTCGTTGACAGAAGCCACATTTTTAGCCAAATATGAATAAAGCTCACGGGAACGCTCATAATCGGTGATATAGAAATACATTTCCGCCCGTAAAAATGTTATATATGCATCTTCGGGATACCGCTCGCCGAGGCTGTCAAGGAGAAACAGGGTCTGCTCTGAAGAACCGGAAGCAATACCGGTTTTCATCAAACTGACCAGGATATAAGGCTCCGGCTTCTCATCACCCTTAACCAGGTTTTCCATATAGGCGAAGCCTTCCTGTTCTTTCCCGAGGTTCAGCGAAGCCACCGAAAGATAATAGACGGCTTCTCTGCGGTAGGCACTTTCACCATTGTCCAGATACTCTTTCAGGGCGTCATACCCTTCTTCGTGCCTGTCCATTCCGATAAGAACAACCCCTTCCCAAAAGCCGACAACCCGGGCATAACGTGACGCAGTATATTTGTGCCGGACCCGGTGAAAGGCGATAAGAGCGCTTGGAAAATCACCAAGAAAATAATGACACTGCCCCATGAAATAATAGGCATCGCCATCATAGCCTGTATCGGGGAACAATCTGATGAACTGCTGGAATTCATGAAGCGCGACTTCATAATCGGCTTCCAGAAACCTGTTCTTCGCGACAGAAAACTGGGCATCTACACGTGCATCCCCAAAGACGAAGGAGACGGTACAGAGAAAACATAATACTGCAGGCAGTTTTTTCATAAAAGGAAAGATATCCCCAGGTATTTTATTATTCAAGCCTAGTTACAATATCGAACGGAGTATAATCTTCGGCGGCATCAATGTGCACCAGGTGAATGAACCCGTCGGGGTACCGGGTTTCAAGAGATTTGAGGCTTGTTTCACGGTTTCGCTCCATAACCCGTACAACCAATTCACCTTGCGAGTCCAGATACGGAAACAGCACCACTACATGAACATGCTGCCTAAGAACAGGATCTGCACCATAGTCCATATTCACCGAACCCAGGTAAAACCGGCCGGGAGTATCAACAGAAAGTTGATACATGACGCTTTCGAGTTCACCCACCTTGAAGCCCACATCCTCGGTGTATCGGTGATACGGCACGTTACGGGCATCACTGTCTTCATAACCGCGGCCGGAAACCTGGGAAGCCAGATTCCGCGTCCAGTCGAGGCCGAAATAAGGGTCTCGGTCCTCTTCATACACCGCGGAAAAAGAGCTGCCCCGTTCCGCGGTGTGCTTTTGCTTCAATTCTTCTATATCCAGAACTCCCGTGTCTCTGTTTCGGGATACGCCGTCGACGACCCATTTCGCAAAACCGGAGCAATTGAAGCCGCCGGTTTGTGAGCGCTCTCCTGACTCGATATACACGAAATTTCCGTCCTTATCCATTGCTCCGTCGTCCTCATCTTTCAGGACCGGTAAATGAAGACTGATTTTATCGGCCATATCACGTACAAGAGAGTGGGAAGGATCGATATCCGGCCAGACGATATCCCATGGTATTTTGTTTTCGGTTAAGGAAACAACTTCATTAAAGGGCATGAATAAAAGATCTTCAAAGACGACGGGAAGTACAATCTCATCCCCGACTTTACGATCATAGATGAACACCTCAAGCACACTGCGGTCCTGCTGAGGCGAAATTCGTGCAAAACAGGATGCTTCGCTTTTCAAGAATATCTTGGCTTGAATGTACGCACCGTTTTCCTTATCACGTTTAATGATATAGCTCCCTTTTGAGTACAGCGGGAATATCCCCGCGTATTCGGGCACAATCACCTGATAAAAAAAACCGTCGGTTTCTATAACCCGGAATTCGGTATCCCTGGCAATCCGGTCAGAATACAGAATCCGGTGGGGCGCGTTTCGGGCTATGTAAGCCGAGCTGAGTATGAACTCCTTCAATGTCAGACGAATATCAGCTGGTTCTTCAAAATGCAGGGAAGAAAACAGCTGAGCCTGGAAAATTTGGCCATACGCGCAGACGGAAATGAACAACCACGGTATGAAATAAATAAGGCGCCATGAATGTTTCATACTAGTACATATCGGAATATTATCCCCTCACATGAATTTCTATCGGTACGCGGGAAAATCCCAGATCCTTGCGGATCTTGTTTTTCAAGTACTGAATGTAGGAAGCGGGAAACCCTTTTGTCCGGTTAACGAACACGGCAAACTCTACCGGAGCCGAGGACACCTGTGTCATGTAACGGATTTTGTACTGCCCCCGCTTCCATCTCGGCGGAGGGTTGTAGGAAAGCCATTTTTCCAGGTATTTGTTCATCACACTGGTATCTACGCGTTTATGAAGTTCCTTATACACCTTGTATACGTCGTCAAGAAGCTCTTCGATACCGCTGGCGTTGAGTGCCGATACCGGTACAATCGGTGCAAAGGACAGCACAGGAAAAACAAAACCGATGCGGTCCTTCATGGCCTCCAGCTGGTTTGGTGTTTTTTCCAGGAGGTCCCATTTGTTCAGGACTATCAGCACACCTTTTCCCTTTTTCACAATAAGGCCTGCAATTTTCTTGTCCTGATCGGTAACACCTTCGAGGGTATCGACCATAAGGAGGACTACGTCCGCTTCATCTATTGTTTTGATGGCCCGGTTGACCGAGTAATATTCTACATTTTCCGTCACTTTGCTCTTGCGCCGGATACCCGCGGTATCGAGGATGGTGTATTCCGTGTTCCGATACATGAAACGGCCTTCGATCACATCCCTCGTTGTGCCCGGGATATCCGAGACGATCGCAAGGTCTGAGTTTGTGAGGGTATTCAGCAGGGTTGATTTCCCGGTGTTCGGTTTTCCCAAAACAGCAATGCGTATGGACTGATGTGAGGGTGCAGTGTCCGGTTCCATTTCCTGCTCCTCGGGCAGAAAAGCAAAAAGCGCGTCAGCCAGGTCGGCACAGCCTGTACCATGAGTCGCCGCAATGGTGTACACACGGGCGTAGCCGAAAGAATGGAATTCCCACGCCGCCTGCTCCCGCTTTTCGTTGTCGACCTTGTTCACGGCGATAAACACCTTGTCTTTGTAAGGCCGTAAGAACGCCATGATGTCTTCATCTTCCGGAGTGATCTCGGTCACATCAAGCATGCACACAATACAGTCCGCACGGGTAATAACTTCCCGGCTCTTATCGCTCACCTGGCGGTCAAAATCCTTATACTCAAGTTTGACTCCTCCGGTATCAACCAAAAGGGCGCTTCGGTCTTCATAGTCCCATCGATATTCCACGGGATCACGGGTAACCCCGGGTGTCGGATCGGTAATTGCCCGCCGTTTTCCGATTAATCTGTTAAAGAGGGTTGATTTGCCTACATTAGGCCTGCCGACAATCGCAATCAGCGGCAGTTTATGTGAATTTGGTAAGTTCGAAACGCTCATTCATCCAGTCCTTTATATACCGGTCGATTTCCACACTGGACCGCATTTCCAGAATCGCGCCGACCAGTTCCTCTGCATGGGAGAGTTTCACGGAACGAATAATCTGCTTGATCTCAGGGATACCGAACGCACTCATGGAAAAAATATCCAGTCCCAGGCCAAGCAACACTACACTGGCGTAAGGATCTCCGGCCATCTCTCCGCACATTGTCACGGGGATACCGACTTCATGGGCATTCGATATTACATTTTTTATCAGTCTAAGTACAGCAGGGTGGAAAGGCTCGTACAAATACGCGATTTTTTCATTTCCCCGGTCGACCGCGATGGTATATTGTATGAGATCGTTGGTGCCGATTGAAAAGAAATCTACCCTGGTGGCAAGGATATCAGAGGTAAGAGCGGCAGAAGGGACTTCAATCATAATACCTATGGGGATCTGCTCGTTGAATTTATGCCCTTCCCTGGCACAATCCTCTTTCACCTCATCCAGGATACGCAAAGCCTGGTCCAGTTCCTCAATACCGGAAATCATTGGAAACATGATCCGGAGATCACCGAAAACAGAAGCGCGGAGAAGGGATTTGAGCTGCACTTTGAACAGAGGCAGCTCGCTCAGGCAGTAACGGATGGCCCGCCACCCCAGAATGGGGTTTTTTTCTTCCCGCAACAGAAGACCGGGAACGTATTTATCTCCGCCCACATCCAGGGTACGAATGGTGACAGGTTTTCCCCGCATTGCTTTCAGTACCTCGCTGTACGCTTCAAACTGGCTTTCCTCGGACTGGGCTCCGGATGACTGCATGTATAAAAATTCCGAACGGTACAGGCCAACTCCGTCTGCACCGTGGGAGAGGACAGATTCTGTTTCTTCCGGCACCTCGATATTCGCCTTTAAAAGGATGTGCTTGCCATCCTTTGTTTCCGCGGGAAGCTTGTTCATTGTCATGAGCTTCACTTCCCGTTTCTGCCAGCTTAGGTATATTGTCTCGTATTGGGCGGCTGTTTCCTCATCGGGCTTGAAAATCACCTTTCCCTGATACCCGTCGATTATCACCGTGTCGCCGTTATTCACATAATCTGTCAGACCGCTGATACCGAGTACTGCCGGTATTTCAAAGGCCCTGGCAAGAATGGCAGTATGGGAGGTCTTCCCTCCGACTTCGAGGGCGATTCCCTTGACTTTTCGCCTGTCCATGGAAATGGTTTCCGAAGGCATGAGAGTATGACAAATAAGTATTGAGTCGGCTGGTATGTTTTTCAGACTGATCCGTTCCCGGTACATAAGGTGGTTAAGAACCCTCTGGGACACGTCATGAAAGTCTATGGCACGTTCCCGCATGTACATGTCCTGTGAACTGCTCAGGGAATCGACAAGGTCACCGACAGTCTTCAAAATGATCCATTCAACATTTTGCTTGTATTTTTCAAGGTTGTCCTTAACCTGGTCACTAAACACCGGATCGTTCAACATCAGCAAATGAGCATCGAGAAACCGGCTCTGCTGCTCGTGGATCTCTCCCTTTGTACTTTTTTTCAGATGCAGGACTTCTGCGGCAGCCTTTTCAGTGGCCTCGATAAAACGCTCGAATTCACGGACCATATCCTCCTGCCGAATCTCATACTTCGGCACATTCTGGGAATCATCGAGATAAAGAAACGCCTTTCCCTTTACAATACCGGGAGAGACAGGGATGCCACTAAACTCTTTCATGCTTTTCTACTATATTGTGTTTTATTTCTGGTGTCAAATTGCATTAATTTCTTCCGATAATAGGAATGGTATGAAAAAGAAGGCTTCAATCGGTTGTTTATTTTGGGTTGCTCTCATTTTACTGGTGCTGGTGGTGTTCGCATTCAATAAAAACCGTATCGATCAGGTTATGGAAGCGACTGGTTTCATGGAAATCATCACCCAGACCCAGCCTGAGCCAACAATTGTCGACAAGATTCAGCCGGAAGAACCTGTGTCCCGCCCGGCTAAACCTGAACCCCGGGAGCAGACAGTTGAAATCGTTGTAACCGAGAAAGAAAAACCGGCCCAACAGAATACACAGGAAGCTCAGGCGACTCCGGCAGCGGTGGAAAAAACAGAGCCTCAAAGAAATCTGCGAAGGGGGAAACTCCATTTTGTACAAATAGAGGGAGAACACGGTATCCTCAAGGGAGTCGTACGGCCGGTGTATTATTACGATTCACCCCTTACTGACACCTTGAAATCACTACTGCGCGGCCCGTCTACCGACGAGTTGAACATGGGGCTCATATCCCTCATCCCGGGAGACACAGCGATCAACAGCATCAAGGTAAGTAACGGTATTGCCTCAATTGATGTTACCGAATCCTTCCGCTTCAACAGCTTCGGCAGAGAAGGGTACAGACTCCAGCTGATGCAGATCGTGTACACTGCGACCGAGTTTTCAACGGTCAAGGCTGTACAGTTTCTTATAAACGGGACAGTACACACGTATCTGGGACCCGAAGGGGTCTATATCGGCGGACCGTTGTCCAGGGACAGTTTCAAATAGGATCATTCCTGTCGTTAAGGGCTCTTTCAACCATTTCCGGGCCGTATCCCGGCCCAAATACTCCATTCTGATCAATCAGCACCAGATACTCCTGGTTCCCTTTCGTGCCTTTTACGGCAGATGCGATCAGCCGCCGGGGCTTCAGGCCCCTTTCTTTCAGTTGACCAATGGTTGTATCCAGCACAGTCCTAATGACAGACGGATCGCTGATTACCCCGCTAAATCCGGGAGTGGCAGGATCAATTTCAAACTGAGGCTTGATAAGACAAATACACCATCCCTCGGCAGTCAGAGAAATAAGATGTTCAGCGGCACCTTTCAAGCTGCGGAACGACAAATCCGCCACAGCGCCGTGCGGCTGCGGATCCAGCGACGATACATCCATGACATTTGTTTTCTCCATAACCTGGACACGCTGGTCTATACGAAGACGATAATCCAGAAGGTTGTATCCCACATCAACGGCGTAAACCCGCGCTGCTCCGCGGCGTAGAAGCACATCGGTGAACCCGCCTGTTGAAGCCCCGGCATCCAGCATTATTTTATCCGCGACATCAATATTCCATGCCTCCAACGCCGTCAACAGCTTATAAGCACCGCGGGAAACGAAGTCCTTTTCCTGGATGCAGAATACCTCGTTACCGGAAACCGGGAATTTCGGATCACGGATGACAGCGTCATCCACTTTGACCTTTCCGCATAAAATGAGTGAATGAAGGTTTTTCCGTGATTGAAGGGGAAATTGTCTGATCAGGCAATCAAGGAGCCGGGTTCCTTTCATAGCTATAAACTAGAGGCACAGCGTACACGCTCAATGGTAAGGGCCCTTCCCGTTGCTGGATCTATGGTGACAAGCACGCCGTGAATAACTGCTGGGACATCTAAAACCTGAAGCTTCAACGGCATTTGGGTCAAGGACCGCTGCAAGGCCATATCAGGTTCGACACCGATCACGCTGTTGTCGGGGCCTGTCATCCCAATATCTGAAATATATGCGGTACCGCCGTCCAGGATTCGCTCATCAGCTGTCTGTACATGGGTATGGGTTCCCACAACCGCCGCTATCGATCCATCAAGATAATATGCCAGACTTTCCTTTTCTTTAACGCTCTCTGCATGGAAATCGATAATGAAAAAGTCGGTATCCTGCTTCATCTTCTTTATCATATCCCTGGCTGCACGGAACGGACAGTCTATGGTGGAAAGATTATCCCTTCCCTGTAGATTGATTACCGTCCCGCGCGCTCCCCTCACCTCTACTGTCACCGAGCCGTTGCCCGGTGTCCCGGGAGGGTAATTTGCAGGTCTGAGAACCGCGGGATGACTGTCCATATAGCCGAGGATATCACGCTTTTGCCAGACATGGTTTCCCGTGGTGATAACATGAATTCCCAGGGAGAAAAACTGATCCGCTATATCCGGCGTAATGCCAAAACCATCGGCAGAGTTTTCGCCGTTTACTATGACCACGTCGGCTTTATAGTCTTTAATTAATTGCTTCGCATGTATAAAAAGAGCCCTGCACCCCGGGTGACCTATAACGTCACCCAGGATCAGAGCACGTATGGCTGTTTCCATTCGTTCCTTATCGCGCGTATTCGACAACCCGTGTCTCACGAATGATGGTTACCTTTATCCGACCCGGATATTTCAGTTCACCTTCAATCTTCTTGGCTATATCCTTTGCGAGGATCTTCGCCTGGGCATCGTCTACCTTGTCATTGTTCACCATAATTCTGAGCTCACGCCCGGCCTGAATGGCAAATGCTTTATCAACTCCCTCAAAACTTTCCGAGATTTGTTCGAGGTTTTCAAGACGTTTTATATACGTATCCAAAGTCTCTCTTCGGGCACCCGGCCGTGCAGCACTGATTGCATCAGCTACCTGCACAATCACGGCTTCGATACAGGATGGCTCTACATCATTATGATGGGAACCGACTGCATTGACCACCCGTGGATCTTCTCCGATTTTCCTGGCAAACTCCATACCCAACTCAGCATGGTTTGAATCACCATCGGATTCGATCCCCTTCCCAACGTCATGAAGAAGCGCACCGCGCCGGGCGATTTCCCGGTCGGCCCCAACTTCAGCGGCCAGCATACCCGCAATCACGGCGACTTCCTTGGAATGAGCAAGCACATTCTGACCATAACTGGTTCTGAAATGCAGGCGGCCAAGGGCTCGTATGCTGTCCTGGGACAAATTATGAATTCCTAAATCAAATAAAACCTTTTCTCCCTCTTCGTAGATGATCTGGCTAACTTCTTTCGTTACTTTATGGACAACTTCTTCAATCCTGGCCGGATGGATACGGCCGTCGGTTATTAACCGTTCTAAAGATCTTTTGGCGATCTCTTTGCGAACGGGATCAAAACAGGAAATGACAACGGCTTCAGGTGTATCATCAATAATGATGTCAACACCGGTAAGGGTTTCAAGGGTACGGATATTCCGGCCTTCACGCCCGATTATGCGTCCTTTCATCTCATCATTCGGAAGACTGACAGATGCAACCGTTACTTCAGAACTCACATCGGTACTCAGTCTCTGAATCGTAGATACAAGAATATCTCGTGCCTTTTTATCTGCAGTACCTTGAGCCTCCTGTTCAATCTTGTTGATCAGAACCTGGGCATCATGGCGGGCATCATTTTCCATTGACTGGATAATAAGCTTCTTCGCCTCGTCTGCACTAATTCCAGCAACGGTTTCCAACCGGTTGCGCCATTCGTTTTCCATCTCGCTGAGAGATAATTCCTTATCTTTCAGCGCCTGTTCCCGATCCGCAACAGTCTGTTTCTGTTTCTCAACAGCAGTCTGTTTACGTTCCAGATTTTCTTCTTTTTGCTGCAAGCGCCTCTCGGAACGCTGCAGCTCAGCTCTTCTTTCGCGAAATTCACGCTCCTGCTGGTTTCGCTCCTTCAGCAGCGTATCCTTCGCCTCAAGAAGGATTTCCTTTTTTTTCGCCTCGGCCTCACGCACCGCTTCCTGATTAAGGCGTTTCGCCTTCTGCTCGGAAGACGACAGCTGAAACCGTGCATAAAACCATCTAATTGTCCAACCAAATACTACACCTACGAGAGGAAGTACTATTGCAACATACAAAGGCATAAAACTTCCTCCAGCAAATATGTTATCACATTATAAATATACATATGCATTTGTCAAGCAACAAGTCTCTTTAATACCTCTATTTCCTACATTTCCGTAGGATTACGCATTACTCAATATTGACATCCAATCTTCTATTCCCAAGCGTGAATTTTTCAGACCAAGATAAAGATATGCCGGCACATTATTGAAAATAACAGGGAAATAGATGGATCCCTGTAAATAAGAACGGTCTCTGCCTACCATCTTCGAATCAAAGAACGGTATCCCTACCTTCCCGGACCTCAGATACACGATAAGATTATTTTTGAAAAGTTTCATACCTTCCTCGTTCTCATCAATATGCAGCTGGTTTATACTTAACGAGTCCATGCCCAAAGACTGGGTCACGCGCAAACCCGTGTCGGTAAATTTCAAGAGTGCCGCGTAAAACGCATTAAACTTCGAGGACAGGCGCATAAGACCTTTTATAGTACCCATGCTCCCTTGACGGAAGCTGGCAGAATATGCATCGAAATCGAATCCACGCATTTTAAGATAATTGCGTTCAACCGAAACAAAAACATCATCTGTTTCGTCAGCATCGAGGCTGTCTTCATCTTCAAGCCCAGCGGTAAGATCCACGGATTTTTTAGATAATAGGCTGTCAATAGAGAGGTCTTCATCCACAGGATGCGGTAAAATTGTTTCAACAAGTTCAGATATTTCATAATCAAGATCCTGCGGAAGTTTATGCTTCTGCATTGACTGTAATTTTTGATTAATTCTTTTTCGATCTTCGTTTATGATCACTTCCGATAAATGATATATCTCACAATTTTCATGGGCGTTGAAAGTCGCAACAAGCTCATCAAGCTTTGCAAAGAAATTTCGGGACTCAAAAGCATCATCGAATCCCCCGTCCCGCTGATCGATCCCCCGTAGGCCATAACAAAAGTCTCTTGGTTGAGGGTTATATATTTCACTTTTTCCGATTTCCTGGACCGGCAGAGCGCCGACTATTTCCGACTCGGACTCTTGTATATTTTGTATTTCTTCGAGTTCTTCCTGAGGAAGCTCTGGCAGCGGTATAATAGAAATCTCCTTGTTTTCCGGCTGCTGATTAATACCCTCTACATCATCGGCACACAGCAATAACTCGATTTCTTCACCTTCATCATAAATTTCTTTCCCGTCAACCTCATCCATGATTTCCGTTACAATATCAACATCATCAACGGAGTCTTCAAATACTTCTATATTCCCGAGATCATCTTCTCCACTGAACAGGGCAGTAAGATCAAGTACCTCATCATCATCAATTATGGTTTCCGGGTTCATCATGGAATAACCAATGGCTGAAATAACGGGAGCCTCCTGCTGCCGGCCCTCTAAATCTATCCGCACCAGTTCATATTCAGGTTCCTGATATTCAAGGACAGGGATATCCCGGTTATTGCGAACCCCTTTCCTTCGCGATGCTGAAACGGGCACATCAACATTTTCAACCTCATCTATTTCGTCTAATTCTCCGAGTGTTTCCGCCTCTTCTATTTCCTCTATTTCTTTAGCGGTCTCAACCTCTTCAAATTCCTCGATTTCTTCAGCATCTTCAATCTCTTCTGCTGCTTCAATTTCCCCGACGGTTTCCGCCTCTTCAATTTCCTCAATTTCTTCGGCGGCCTCAACCTCTTCCATTTCCTCGATTTCTTCAGCATCTTCAATCTCTTCTGCTTCTTTAATTTCCCCGACGGTTTCTGCCTCTTCTATTTCCTCTATTTCTTCGGCGGCTTCAACCTCTTCTATTTCCTCGATTTCTTCGGCAGCCGTAACCTCTTCCATTTCTTCAATTTCTTCAGCATCTTCAATTTCTTCTACTTCTTCAATTTCCCCAACCGTATCCATCCCGATTGATTCTTCAGACTTTTTCATGATCTGAGACAGTTTCTGCGAACCTAAAGATTGAGGAGAAACGGAAGATGTATTTGTTTTCATGGTATTTGACGTTTCTTCATGGGTCGTCTGTATTCTGATTGGTGCATTTTGTAATTGATTGTGAAGCACCTTATTAAGGAGCGCCTCAAGTTTGCTTGCGTCAGGTAAAGGTATGTTACTGGTTTGGTCCTGGAAACTTTCAACCAATTGGGACCAGGAAATGTCAAACTGTTTTTCAAATTCCGGCCGTTGTTTCCTGGCAATCGAGCTTAACAGATTATTCTTAATCTGATCTTTTCGTGCATCCAGTTCACGGAACCATTTATCCAAAGGTATGCTACGCTGATTCTCAAGATATTCAATAAATATTGACTCATGAAAATGCTTTAACCTTGCCTCAAAAACTACCGCATCATCCTGTTTCAGATTTATTATGAGAAACACAAACAAAAAAACAGAGACACATAAGGAAACTACAAGCAGTAATTTCATGGATGCGCTTAATCGAAAACTTGTTTCCGGTACAAGCATCCCGACGGTATAACCGTACTTTGACGGTACTTGAAATAACTGAAAAACAGTACCATCCTCCTTTTCCACTGCAAATGAAGCAGCACCGGCAGGCCCTTCTGCCCAGCTATCCGAAATTATTGACAGAAGATTTTTGTCAGAGTACATACTTTTATAAATTAGGAGTCCTTTTTGGGAGATAACGTGTACAGTAGTACCCATATCAATATTGCCGGCTTCCAGCATCTCGGAAACAAAGCCGACACTACCGATATAAACTAATGCAAATCCTCTTGAAATATTGGCTGTATCCTTGATTTCAATTGGATAAACTACATAGCCGGAACCCAGGGCGTTCAACAGAAAAACCTGCCTCCCATTTTTTACATCGGAGACAGTCAATTCTGTTTGTACGTTGTCAAAATCATCATAAATGATTTGAAAATCATTTGCGGTTCTTCTATCACTGATAAAAGAAGAAAAGTGAATGCCACCTTCTACATCTATAAGGCGAATACCAATAAGGTTTTCAGATTCCTGATTGAGCAGTTGTACGGTTCTTCTGGATTCCCTTATTACTTCCAGACTTTGATTTGCTACATAATTCCGCCATATCTGGGTTTCTTTGAGGATAGTGGTAAACTTAATTATATTCCTTTCATGGAGACTATCTATACTTTCTGAGATTTTTTCTCCTTGAGTCTGATAAAATCTGTACATGCGTGTGCTGTAAAATTTTGTATCGACAAGACGGAACAGTCCCCCGTATGCGGACACCGCAATTAGGCTGGAGAGAACAATTGATACCAGAAGACTTATGGCGATCCTATGGGAACCTTTCACCCGATTAACTACCCTGAATAATAATATACTACCGTTTCTATTTTCGGTAAGCTAAACAGTGACCTTGAAGTTTTATCTGCGCATAAAAAAAACCGCCTTTTTACTGAGGCGGTTTTCATGGAAATCATACGTTAATCAGGCTTCGTCCTGCTGAACAGTCTCTGCAGCAGCTGAGTCTGTTTCTACTTTATCGTTATCTACCGGGTCTTTTTCATCTGCCGGTTCAACAAATTTCGCTTCTTCAGGTTCTTTTACGGCTTTTTTCTTGGCTGTTGTTGCCTTAACCGCCTTCTTAGAACCTTCTGCTGCTGCATCTTTTACAGTTTCTTTCTTTACTTTGTCAGCTTTCGGTTTTTCAGCTTTTGCCTGTTTGGATTTTTTCGCTTTATTCTCTTCTTCCCTGTCAACCAGTTCCAACAACACCATTTCAGCGGCGTCTCCCTGTCGGAAACCGGTCTTCAGAATTCTTGTGTATCCACCAGGCCGTTTTTCAAAACGTGGACCAATTGCGGTGAAAAGCTTAGCGACAATTGATTTGTCATGAATATCTTTTGCAATTATACGCCTGTTATGTACTGAATCAATTTTGGCGCGGGTGATCATCTTTTCAGCCATTCTACGTACTTCAAGAGCTTTTGCCTTCGTGGTAGAAATTCTCTCATACTGAAAAAGAGAGGTCACCATATTTCTACACATTGCCTTTCGGTGGCTGGATATTCTCCCAAGCCTGTTAAAGCCAATCCTATGTTTCATCTGAATCTTCTCCGACCTTCTTTATTTTCGCATTTTTAAGCACACTGTAATCGGTCATACCCAGGTGCAGATTCCATTCTTTCAACTTATCTTTGATTTCCAGAAGGGATTTCTTGCCAAAATTTCTGGTTTTAGCTATATCGTCTTCCGTTCGACGGGTAAGGTCACCAATTGTCTTGATGTTAGCATTCTTCAGGCAGTTACTTGATCTTACCGATAACTCAAGCTCTTCTACCGGCGTGTCAAGAATAGCACGTACGCGCTCTTCCTCCTCATCAATTTCTTCGTCGCCGGTAACAGCATCCTCGTCAAAATTGATAAAAATACTGAAATGATCTTTCGCGATTTTGGCTGCTTCAGCGACTGCATCTTCCGGAGTGATGGTGCTGTCTGTAAATACTTCCAGAACCAGCTTATCATAGTCGCTTCGCTGTCCTACCCGTGTATTCTCAATATTATATTTCACCCTTGTAACAGGAGTGAAAACAGCATCGATAGCAATCGTTCCAACGACATCTATGTATTTCTCGTTTACTTCCGCCGGGACATATCCCCTTCCAAGATCGATTTGAATTTCCAGGTCAATGTTTGCTTTCTTGGACAAATTGGCGATAACAAAATCTTTATTGATTATCTCAATATCATTGCCCTTCTCAATATCCGCGCCAGTCAGAGTCCCTGGCCCTTTTACTTCTACAAAAATCGTCCTCTGCTCAACCTCATCGGGTAATTTGATATGAAGGTTTTTCAGATTATTCAATATTACAGGAGTATCTTCAGCGACCTCAGGTATTGATTCAAACTCACTTGATATTAAATGAGGAGTACCATCATCATCGTAGGATGTGATCTTGACCGCGGTTATCGCATAGCCCTGTATTGATGAGAGCAGAATACGTCGTAATGTGTTTCCAACTGTCGTGCCAAATCCACGCTCAAAAGGATATGCTACAAATTTTCCGTAGTCAGCTTTTTGCTCACTATGCTCAAATGTAATACCCTTTGGACGTTTAAATCCCTTCAACAGGTTTTTACGCGCCATGTTATCTCCTATTTAGAATACAACTCAATGATTAACTGCTCTTTAATATCCCCAAGGTCTGTCACATCGCTACGTTTGGGTATCGCAAGCATTGACCCTTTCATTGTATCGGGATCTACCTTGAGCCATGGCATTACGCCTGCTTTCGTGTATTCTTTCAGTGCTTCTTTTATGATAAGCACTTTCTTGCTGTTATCTACAACACAAATCTCGTCATTCTCTCGTACGATATACGATGGTATGTTTACCTTGCGTCCGTTTACCATGATATGGCCATGAGTTACCAGCTGACGAGCCTGACTTCTCGAAGTGGCGAACCGCAGGCGGTACACAACATTATCAAGGCGTCTTTCAAGCAGCTGAACCAGATTTTCACCGGTTATACCCTTCATTTTTTCGGCTTTCTCAAAAGTGTTATGAAACTGTTTTTCCAACATACCATATATACGTTTCAGCTTTTGTTTTTCACGAAGCTGTATACCATAGTCGGACATTTTCCCTTTACGGGAACGAGGGCCCTTACCGGGGCTTGGCCTCTTTTTGCTAACAGGACATTTCGCCCCGAAACATCGTTCACCCTTTAAGAAAAGTTTCTTTCCCTCTGCGCGGCATTGACGGCAGCGGGGTCCAGTATATCTTGCCATTCTCTTTCCCCTTATACCCTTCTACTCTTCCTGGGCCTGCAGCCGTTATGAGGAATAGGCGTGTTATCAATGATGCTCTTTACCGTCAGGCCAAGTGCACCCAAAGAACGAATCGCTGATTCCCTTCCAACTCCTGGACCCTTTACAGCGACATGCACTTCACGCAGACCGAAATCCATGGCTTTTTTTGCCGCTGTTTCCGCGGTAGTCTGGGCAGCATAAGGTGTTGATTTCTTTGCACCTTTAAAGCCCAGGCCTCCGGCACTCGCCCATGATACCGTATTTCCGTTTAAGTCGGTAACTGTAACAATTGTATTGTTGAACGTTGCCTGTATAAATACACGGCCTTCATATACCGTCTTCTTTTCTTTTCTTTTCTTGACCTTAGCCAAAGCAGTATCCTCCGCTACAACTATTTAGTTGCTTTTTTCTTGTTCGCAACCGTTTTTGGTTTTCCCTTACGGGTCCGTGCATTTGTCTTCGTTCTCTGGCCGCGAACGGGTAGACCCCGTCTATGACGAAGACCTCTATAACATCCTATATCCATAAGTCTTTTTATGTTAAGACCAATTTCAGACCGAAGCCGTCCTTCAACCTTGTATTCAGAATCAAGGAGCTGACGTAACTTGTTTACATCTTCTGCAGAGATATCATTCATCATTGCTTCTGCGTCTACACCGGCTTTATCACAAATCTCTTTCGCCAGTGACTGACCTATCCCGTAGATATAGGTTAACGCAATTTTTACTCGTTTATTTGGTAAGTCAATACCTGCAATACGTGCCATATATTTCTATCACCTCTGTCTTTGCTTATGCTTCGGATTATCACAAATGATTCTCAAAACGCCTCTACGACGTATAACTTTGCATTTATCGCACATAGGCTTAACACTAACTCGAACCTTCATTTCATTACCCCTTATAAATTCCGTGACCGGATTTTACCTTTCTTTGTCAAACCATCATGATGATGCATCCTTAAATGTCCTTCAATCTGGGACATGGTATCCAGGTCAACACCGACCATAATCAACAAAGAAGTCCCTCCCATGATGTACGCCACCTCCGCAGGGAAGTTAAAAAGCGTTTGTATAATGGAAGGAATTATCGCTATAAATGCCAGAAAAATCGAACCCGGAAGTACAATCCTGTTAAGAATCGTACTCAAGTACTCTTCCATTTTTTCTGACCTGATTCCAGGTATTGAACCGCCATTTTCTCTTATTTGCCGGGCAATTTCAATAGGGTTTAAACTTACCTGTGTATAAAAATAAGCAAAAAACACAATTAAAAGTGTATAGACAATAAGATACGGCAACCCATTCGGCCGCAGCCAGTAAGAAAAATCTGCAAGAAACTTGAATTTCGCGCCAAGGCTGCCTGTCAGCTGGAGAGGAAAGGTCAACATGGAAGATGCGAAAATAACAGGGATAACACCTGACGGATTGATTTTAAACGGTATGTAGGTGTTCTGAGCGCCATACATTCTTCGTCCAACGACCCGTTTCGCATAATGTACCGGTATTTTCCTTTGACCCTGCTGTTCGTATACAACCAACGCGATAACAACCACGAACATGGCCAATACGATAAAAAGGAAAACAAGATTAATTTCTCTCAGCCGGACCTTTTCGGTAAGGACAAAAAACGCGTTCGGCATACGGGCCACTATACCTGCAAAAATCAGTAAGGAAATACCGTTTCCAATTCCTCTTTGAGTTATCTGCTCACCCATCCACATCAAAAACATTGTACCGGTTGTAACCGTCAACATTGCTATCAGTGAATACGGAAGCCTCCCCATCGTTATTGCATCCGGAATCTGGTTCGCATATACAGTAACTGTATAGGATTGAATCAGACAAATTACCACAGTTCCATACCTTGTATAGCGTTGTATTTTTTTCCGTCCGCCCTCTTCTTCAGATATCTTTTTTAGCGAAGGGAATATAATCACCAACAAGTTCATGATAATGGAAGTAGAAATATACGGCATAATCGATAACATAAAAATGGAGAAGTTCATAAACGCTCCACCGGAAAAGAAATCGATATATTCCGTTATACCAATACCGGAATTGCCCTGTTGCGACATGAAATACAACTTGAGAGCATTTATGTTTATACCAGGAATCGGTATGTTGGCTCCGATACGGAAAACAATGAGCATTCCTATAGTAAATAAAACCCTTTGCCGTAAGTCCCTGACTCGAAAAATATCTATGAGCGGATTCATATCACTTCCCTATTATTCGTTTTCTTTCAGCTCTTCTGTTGCAGCAGTGACTTCAACACTGCCACCGGCTTTTTCGATCTTAGCTTTTGCTCCGGCAGAAACCTTGTCTGCAATTACGGTAAGCTTCTTCGAAATTTCTCCATTCCCCAGAACTTTCAACGGGAGCTTCTGGTTTTTTAAGACCTTTGCTTTCACAAGAGTCTCAACAGTAACCTTGTCCCCGTCAGCAAATGACTTTTCCAACGTAGAGAGGTTTACAATCGCAAATTCTTCCTTAAACGGATAGTTGGAAAAACCTCTTCTGGCAACCCGACGATAAAGGGGCATCTGTCCACCTTCAAAACCCAGACGTACACCACCGCCAGATCGCGAGTTTTGTCCTTTGTGACCTTTTCCAGAGGTCCCCCCCCGATTACTTCCCTGACCACGACCTACAATCTTTTTCTTTTTCGTGCTATTTTTCGGTGCTCGTAATTCTGACATCTATTTGATCTCCTCCACCCGAAGCAAGTGAGAGATTTTATTAATCATTCCCATAACGCAGGGGTTTGCTTCATGAACCGCTGTTGAATTCATTTTATTCAGACCCAAGGCAGTAACAGTTTTACGTTGATCCGGTTTCCTGCCTATGGTACTTCTAACCAGAGTAACTTTTACCTTCATATCTCAGCTCCATAAATCCTGCAGAGATTTACCGCGGTTTTTTGCGACATTTCTTGCATCAAGCATTTGATTCAACCCGGAAAAAACAGCTTTCACAATATTTATGGAATTCTTCGATCCCAGACGTTTCGAAAGAATATCTTGAATTCCCCCGGCTTCCATAATGGCACGCACAGAACCTCCGGCGATAATACCGGTACCCGGTGCAGCTGGACGAAGCAGAACTTCAGCGCTTTTGAATTTTCCTACTATGTGATGAGGAAGCGTATTCTTCTTCACCGGAATAGTAATCATATTCTTTTTAGCCTTTTCTATACTTTTCCGTATTGCCTCGGTAACATCATTGGCTTTTCCGAAACCATAGCCAACCGAACCTTTACGGTCGCCGACCACGGTCAATGCAGAGAAGGAAAACCTTCTACCACCTTTAACAACCTTTGCAACACGATTTAGTTTTATGAGCTTCTCAACGTATTCGTTATCTCGATCTCTTTCCACACTAAGCCCCCTAAATCCTTATACCCGATTCACGGGCACCGTCGGCAATAGCCTTAATTATTCCATGATATTTGAAGCCATTTCTGTCAAACACAACCTGGCTGATGTTTTTTTCTTTCAAACGCACGCCGATGGCTGCGCCGAGCTTAGCGGCATCAGCTACCTTATTCTTAAGCGAATTATATTCTTTTTCCATTGTGTTCACGTGGGCGATAGTAACTCCGCCAATGTCGTCAATAACCTGTACGTACATATGCTTGTTACTTCTAAACACACTCATTCTGGGAAGCTCTGAAGTACCTTTGATTGTCTTTCTTATATGCTGTTTCCGCTGACAGCGCTTTCGTGCCTTTTCTATAAGTTTCTTCATGCCATCACCCTATTTAACACCTGATTTTCCGACTTTACGTCTAATCTGTTCATTCTCGTACCGCACACCCTTACCTTTGTATGGCTCGGGAGGACGAATAGACCTGATTTCCGCTGCAGCCTGACCGACCATATCTTTTCGTATACCAGATACAATGATCTTGTTATTGCCTTCACATGACACCGTCAATTCGTCTTCAACCACATATTCAATCGGAGCACTGTACCCCAGATTTAGAACCAGGTTTTTGCCTTTCATTTCAGCGCGGTAACCAACCCCATTAATAATCAATGCCTTCTGGTAACCTTGCGATACACCTTCGACCATGTTTCTAATGAGATTACGATAAAGCCCGTGGTAAGACCTTGCAGCCTTGGAGTCGTTTGTCCGACCAACGGTAATTGTGGTTCCCTCCACAGTCACCTTAATCTCACTCTTAACCTGTTGTTCAAGTTTCCCTTTAGGACCTTCCACTTGAACCAGATCACCATTGACCGTCACTTTCACTCCTTGAGGGAGTTCTACTGGTAATTTTCCAATTCTAGACATAATACTCCCGCTCCTTACCACACGGTACAGAGAATTTCGCCGCCGACTTTCTTCTCTGCCGCCTTCTTTCCAGTTGTTACACCGCCCGAAGTCGAGACAATTACTGTTCCGAATCCGTTTAAAACCCGCGGCAGTTTTTTATAACCGGAATAAACCCTTCTCCCCGGAGTGGAAACCTTTTCCAGCCCGTGAATGATAGGTTTTTGTTTTTCATCATACTTAAGAAAAATGCGTATATAGTTGTTTCCGTCTATTACAGTTTTCTTAAAGTTTTTTATGTACCCTTCGTTCTTCAAAGTCTTGATAACTTCAAGCTTGAGTTTCGAAGTGCTAATATCAACTTTATCATGCCGAGCATCGCTCGCATTTCTGATTTTAGTAAGCATATCAGCTACAGGATCACTCACAGCCATCTCATTTCTCCTACCAGCTAGATTTAGTAACGCCAGGAATTAGGCCTTCGCTTGCTAAGTTCCGAAAACATATCCTGCACATTTTAAACTTGCGCATGTATCCCCTTGGCCGTCCGCAGATGTGACAACGATTGACACGTCTTGAAGAAAACTTCGGTTTTCTTTGCGCCTTAATTATCATCGATTTCTTCGCCATAATAGTCTCCTATTTCCTGAACGGCATACCCAATTTCTCCAGGAGGGCTTTCCCTTCCTCATTGGATTGCGCCGTTGTTACGATTGCTACGTTGAGTCCGCTGACTCGCTCAATTTTGTCGTAATCAATTTCAGGAAATATAATTTGTTCTTTGATACCCAGCGAATAGTTTCCATGGCCGTCGAATGCTTTCGGATTAACACCTCGAAAGTCCTTAACACGCGGCAATGCAACATTTACAAGCCTATCCAGAAACTCCCACATATAATTACCACGAAGAGTTACTTTCGCGCCAATTTCCATACCTTCCCTGAGCTTGAAATTCGCAATGGACTTTCTGGCTTTTGTTTTCATAGCCTTTTGCCCGGTGATCTGCTCTAATTCTTTCACAGCTGAATCCAGGTATTTCTTGTTCTGAATGGCATCACCACAGCCGATGCTTACGCTGATCTGTTCCATTCTTGGAATCTGCATAGCAGAAGAATACTTAAATTCTTCCATCATTTCTTTACAGACCTTGTCCTTATAAACCTTTTCCAGGTTTGGCGTATACTCTTTCATTAGAACGTTTCTCCGCATTTCTTGCAAATCCGTTTCTTCTTATCGCCGTCTAATTTATAGCCGATTCTCGTCGGACCGCATTTTTTGCAAATTATCATAACATTTGAAGTGTCAATCGCCGCTTCAATATCAATGATTCCGCCCTTATCCTGCTGATTTTTGGGACGAACAGTCTTTTTGACCATATTAAGGCCTTGAACTACCAACCGTCCGTTTTTACGATCGATCCGCAGGACTTTGCCGCTCTTCCCTTTGTCCTTACCAGCGATAATCTGGACAGTATCGTCTTTCTTTATCTTTGTTTTAACAACGGTACTCATTTACTGCCCTCCGCTTACAGCACTTCGGGTGCCAATGAAACTATTTTCATGAACCCGGTTTCTCGTAATTCTCTTGCGACAGGCCCGAATATACGCTTTCCGCGAGGATTCAGGTTACCATCCAAAATTACACACGCATTGTCATCAAAACGTATATAGGTACCATCAGGCCTTCTGAATTCTTTTTTTGTCCGAACTATCACGGCTTTTTGTACATCACCCTTCTTCACTGCGGAATTAGGTAATGCATCTTTCACAGCGACAACAATAATATCGCCCACACCGGCGATAACACGTTTGCTTCCGCCGAGTACCTTGATACATTGAACGCGCTTGGCGCCTGAGTTGTCGGCAACATTCAGGTAAGTCTGCATCTGAACCATAACGCAATTCTCCTTCTAAAAGTTAATTTCCTATTTTGCACGTTCAACGACTTCAAGCAGACGCCAGCGTTTCAACTTGCTTAAGGGTCTGCATTCAATCACCTTTACGGTATCACCATGATGAGCGTCGTTTTTTTCGTCATGAGCATGCACTTTCTTCGATGCCGACACGTACTTCTTGTACAACGGATGAAGCTTTTTCGTGCTTATCTTAACAACAATCGTCTTATCATTCTTTTCGCTTATTACCTGCCCAGTAAATACTTTCTTACTGGATTTTACAGTTGTGTCTTCCATCACAAACTCCTATTTCCGAATACCAAGCGCAAATTCATGCAACAATGTATTAACCCGGCCGATAGAACGCCTGAGTGTTCTCAATTCAAGCTCATTCTCCAAGTGACCAAGCACTTTCTGAAACCTGAGCTCACGGAGTTTCTTGGTAAACTCATCTTTCTTGGTAACCAGTTCTTCATATCTGAGATCACTAAAGGTATTTTTCATATTACTGCTCCAAGTCTCTTCTAACCGCAAACTTAGTTATGATCGGCAGTTTTGAACCAGCCAAGCGCATAGCTTCTTTCGCAAGTTCGGTAGAAACACCGGCCATCTCAAACATGACAGTTCCGGGTTTTACGTTCGCCACCCAATATTCAGGATTTCCCTTACCCTTCCCCATTCGAGTTTCAGCAGGCTTTTTTGTGTAGGGGATATCCGGAAAAATGCGGATCCATACTTTTCCACCACGTTTTATGTGGCGGGTCATTGCTATACGGGCAGCTTCTATCTGGCGGTTGGTAATCCATTTGTTTTCTGTCGAAACAAGTCCGAAATCACCAAATGAGATTTTATTGCCTGTTGTGGCATTCCCTTTCCAGTTACCTCGATGCCGTTTTCTGTATTTCGTTCTCTTTGGACTTAACATCGATTAGCTCCTTGCCTCGCTTTTCGTTTTTTTCACGAGAAGCCCAGCGTCATCTTTCCTGTCTCTCTTGAAGACTTCACCGTTAAAAACCCATACCTTGACGCCGATAACGCCGAAGGTTGTATCTGCAGTAGAAAACCCGTAATCAATTCCGGCACGCAAGGTATGCAAAGGCACGCGACCGTCCTTGTACTGTTCCTTTCTGGACATTTCCGCGCCGCCAAGCCGTCCTGAAATCTTGATTTTGATTCCCTGAACACCGGCTTTCATTGCATTATTAACAGCCATTTTCAAAGCTCTTCGGAAAGATCCCCTCGACTTGAGCTGCCGGGCAACGTTCATGGAAATCAACTGTGCGTTTACTTCCGGACGTTTAATTTCCTTGATCTTTATCTGTATTTTCTTATCTACATATTTCTGCAGGGTAACGCCGAGTTTCTCGATATTGGCGCCTTTTGCGCCTATAATAACGCCGGGGCGTGAGGTATGTATAACAATTGTAATTCTCTGCGGATGGCGGATGATTTCAAGGTCTGCAATTTCAGCTCCCTTTGTTTCCGGACAATTCACCACAAGCTTACGAAGCCTAAGATCCTCATGAAGGGTGTTCGCATATTCCCTCGGATCTACATACCATTTCGATTTCCAGGTTTTATTTATCCCGAGACGAAGCCCATTCGGGTTAACTTTCTGACCCACGTTATTCCCCCATCCTTGCAATTTCTTCGACTACCACAGAAATATGGCTCATTCTTTTTAGTAAAAGATCTCTTTTACCCCGTGAACGCGGCCATACACGACGCAACCTCGGACCTTCATTTATCTGAAGCTCCTTCACGTACAGCATCTCTTCATCCAGCTGCTTGTTAAGGTACATGGCGTTCGATGCAGCCGACTGTATGGTTTTTCTTAAAAAGCCGGCTCCCTTATGAGGCAGACTTTCAAGTATTGCAATAGCTTCTACATACGGTTTATTCCGAACCTCGTTCGCAACCCTGCGCAGTTTAGTCGGAGAAATCAATAGATGCTTGGAAATTGCCGTATATCCCTTCTTATTCTCATCCATATTCATCTACCTCTTTGCAGCCTTCTTGTCGGAACCCGAATGTCCTCTGAATACACGGGTAGGAGAAAACTCACCAAGCTTATGTCCTACGAGATTTTCGGTTACATATACAGGCACCCAGCTTTTCCCGTTATACACAGAAACAGTCATACCGACCATTTCAGGAATAATTGTTGAACACCGGGAATATGTTTTAATCATTTTCTTTTCACCGGACTTGGCCATATCGAGAATACGTTTGTAGAGTTTCTTCTCGATAAAGGGCCCCTTTTTAATCGAACGTGCCACAATTTATCTCCTACTTCCTTCGTTTCACGATAAACTTCGTAGAGTTCTTTCGTTTCTTACGAGTTTTATAACCCTTTGTCGGTATACCCCAGGGTGTCACAGGGTGACGGCCTCCGCTGGTATGGCCTTCACCACCGCCATGCGGATGATCAATCGGATTCATGGCATTTCCTGCAACTTTCGGACGCTTGCCAAGCCAGCGGCTTCGTCCAGCTTTTCCGATAGTTACGTTCATGTGATCTTCATTACCGACAGACCCAATGGTAGCCATACATTTATGAAAAACCATTCTCATTTCGCCTGACGGGAGCTTGAGCGTAACATAGTCGCCTTCTTTCGCAGCAACTGTTGCCGAGGTACCGGCTGAACGCACGATCTGTCCGCCCCTGCCGAGCTGGAGCTCCACATTATGCACACTCATTCCGAGGGGAACCGCAGATAACGGCATCGCGTTACCGAGCTGTACCGGAGCATCCGGACCGCTCTGTACTTCCATACCCACAGAAAGCCCTTTCGGCGCTATGATATATCTCTTGTCACCGTTTATATACTTTACCAACGCAATATTTGCGCTGCGGTTCGGATCGTATTCGATAGTAGCGACCTTTCCAGGAATTCCGTAATTTTCACGCTTAAAATCGATATCGCGGTATTTTCTCTTATGACCGCCGCCTCTTCGACGGACAGCAATCCTTCCGCCGGCGCCGCGGCCTGCTTTTGATGCTTTGCCCTTTGTAAGTCCGCGCTCAGGTTTGACATCAGAAAGTTCACTGTAATCAAGAACGCTTTTGTAGCGTAACGTCGGTGTTACCGGCTTAAAGTTTTTTATACCCATGTTGCAATCCCCTATGATACGCCTTCAAAGGCATCGATCTTATCTCCGGTGGCGAGGGTTACAACAGCCTTTTTCCAAGGAGTAGTAGCGCCGTACCGGAACCCGGATTTCGTTCTATTTGATTTTGGCTTAGCCTTTACACTGACAATATTGCAATCGACGGCTTTCACACCATAAATTTTACCAACCGCCTGCTTCACCATAAGCTTGTTCGCTCTGGGATGAACACGAAATACATACTTCTTGGTATCACCTTCTCGCATGACATTCGTCTTCTCAGTCAGAACCGGCGCAATGATAATCTGATTCATATCCATAATATCATTCCTTCCTATTTACCGTAAAACTCATTCAGATTTTTCGCGGCCGTCTCCAGCAACAGAACATTCTTCCCGTAGAAAAGCGTATGTGCGCTCAGCCTGTTGTAAGAAAGAACCCTCAACCAGGGAATATTCCTTGCAGCACGTCGAAGCAGGACATCATCATCTTTCATGACGATAACAGTTCGCTCACCATTACCAAGTTTTGTAAGTATGCCTGCAAGGTCCTTCGTTTTTCCTGTCTCTACAGAGAAGTCTTCAATCACTTTCAATGCAGATTCCTGAGCTTTAAGACTCAGTATGGATGTCATGGCAAGCCGCTTTACTTTTTTGGGAAGCTTGTAGCTGTAGTCACGCGGTTTTGGACCGAACACAACACCTCCGCCTACCCAGACTGGAGAGCGTCTGTGCCCTGCACGCGCACGGCCGGTTCCCTTTTGCGCCCACGGTTTTGCACCGCTGCCTTTCACTTCCGCACGGGTTTTCACCGATGCAGTACCAACCCTTCGGTTGGCGAGTTCATTACGGATCGCATGATATATTGAGCCGTCACTAACCTCACGGCCAAACACCACATCATTAAGATCGATATTTCTTATCTCTTCGCCGCTTATCGAAAAGACCTTTTGTTTCATATTCTGTGCCCCTACTTCTTCTTAGCGTCGCGCACAATCACCAGAGAACCTTTCGGCCCAGGCACTGCACCCTTCACCAATACTACTTTCTTCTCGGCATCTATCTTTACTAGACGAAGATTCTGCACTGTCGTTTTGTCAAACCCCATTCTACCAGCCATTTTACGGCCTTTTTGTACTTTAGATGGAGTAGCTGCATTACCAGTGGAACCGTTTTCCCGATGAAACTTGGAACCGTGGGTTTTCCGACCGCCGCCAAAACCATGGCGCTTCATGACACCCTGGTATCCCTTCCCTTTAGACATCCCGATAACGTCGACATAACGATGACCTTCAAACACATCAACGCCGAGACTGTCGCCCACAGCGACTTCTTTCTCGAAATCCCTGAATTCCATGATGGACTTCTTTGGAGAAACATTCTCCGCGTATTGCCCCAACGCAGGTTTACTTACCCTGCTTTTCTTCTGATCGAATGCACCCAGTACAACAGCAGTGTATCCGTTTTTTTCTTCTGTTTTGTGACCGATTACCACATTATCATCAATGTTTATAACGGTAACCGGAATCAGTATGCCTTTGGTTTCATCAAAAATCTGGGTCATACCGATTTTCTTTCCCATCAAACCGATCATCTGTCATTCCTTAGACTTAAAAGTGGTCTACTCAGTTCCGCCGAAGCGCGAGCAGACATTTTGACTGCTACTGTTTGATTTCTACATCAACCCCAGCAGGAAGTTCCAATTTCATCAACGCATCCATAACCTTGGATGTAGGACTCAAAATATCAATCAACCGTTTATGAGTCCGCATTTCAAACTGCTCTCTCGCCTTTTTATTTACGTGGGGCGATCGAAGAACAGTGTATTTATTGATTCTTGTAGGAAGGGGGATTGGCCCCGACACCTTGACGCCCGCCTTGCCGACTGTCTGCACAATCGATTTGGCACTCTGATCTACAAGCTCAACATCGAATCCCCGTAATCTTACACGGATCCTGTCCATCATTCCTCCTAAAAATTGAGTCCCGCCATTACGACGGGACCCATCATCAGTTACAGTATTACTCGACTATCTCAATTACCTGACCGGAGGCTACAGTTCTACCACCTTCGCGGATAGCAAATCTCAGCCCTTTTTCCATTGCGATCGGGTGAATGAGCTCAACATTAATTTCGGTGTGGTCGCCGGGCATAACCATCTGTTTGTCTTCAGGAAGATTAACCGTTCCGGTTATATCAGTAGTTCTGAAATAGAACTGAGGCCGGTACCCGGAAAAGAACGGTGAATGCCGTCCACCTTCGTCCTTGCTCAGACAATAAATGGAACCCTTGAATTTGTGGTGAGGAGTGATACTACCGGGTTTTGCAAGAACCTGTCCCCGCTGAACATCATTCTTGTCGACACCGCGGAGCAGTGCGCCGATATTATCGCCGGCTTCACCCTGATCCAGGAGCTTGTTGAACATTTCAACACCGGTACATGTTGTCTTGGAAGTATCTCTGATACCGACGATCTCGATTTCATCCCCTACCTTTACGATACCGCGATCAATACGTCCGGTAACAACGGTTCCCCGCCCCTGGATAGAAAAAATATCTTCAATAGGCATAAGGAAGGGTTTATCAACTTCACGCTCAGGAAGCGGGAAATAGGTATCCATTGCTTCAAGAAGCTCGTCGATACATTTTGTTTTTTCGGCATCATCAGGATTTTCCATTGCTTCGAAGGCAGATCCCTTAATGACAGGTACATCATCGCCAGGGAATTCGTATTCCCGGAGAAGGTCCCTCATTTCTTCCTCTACCAACTCGATGAGATCCGGATCATCAACCTGATCACACTTATTTACAAACACAATCAGCGCAGGAACACCAACCTGACGTGCAAGAAGTATATGTTCTTTGGTCTGAGCCATCGCACCATCAGTCGCAGCAACTACGATTACCGCTCCATCCATCTGGGCAGCACCGGTAATCATGTTCTTGATATAGTCAGCATGCCCCGGACAGTCTACGTGAGCATAATGCCGATTTTCGGTCTGATACTCAACATGCCGGGTATTGATCGTGATTCCTCGCGCCTTTTCTTCTGGTGCGTTGTCAATTTCATCATACTTAAGAGCTTTATCACCAGATTTAAGAGCACAGTGCATAGTGATTGCGGCAGTGAGAGTTGTCTTACCATGGTCAACGTGGCCGATAGTACCTACGTTAATATGCGGCTTCGATCTCACAAACTTATCTTTAGCCATTCTTTTCCTCCTTGCGTTGTATTAACGCAGAATATTCAAAAAAATATGTATAGACAGAGAAGCACACAACTCCCCCAGTCATATAGCCACTCCAGCGGTTATGCGTGATCAGACAGGATTTCACAAGATAAGAACACAGACAAACTGAATGATACAGTGTAGTCGATGTCGAAACTTGTGCCACCTATCTGCCCAACAGAACAAATGGTTTGGCTATACAAGCTCATATCCGAAATCGGCACACAGAGAGCAGAATTCCGCTCGCATCCGAAATCAGATGACAACCCAAAAAGGTTTGTAATTTATACACAAGATCCGAACTTTATTCAATACCCTACAAAAAAATAAGAGCGTGATTACCACCGATAATGGCTGAATGCCTTGTTCGCCTCTGCCATCCGATGAGTATCCTCTTTCTTTTTAAATGCGGTTCCTGTCGAATTATAGGCATCAAGCAGCTCATCACCGAGTCTCTCGGCCATGGACTTGCCGCTGCGAGTCCGTGCTGCCTGAATAATCCACCTCATGGCAAGGGCTTCACGCCTCTGCTCACGCACCTCTACCGGCACCTGATACGTTGAACCGCCGACGCGCCGGGACTTAACCTCGACTTCCGGTTTCACATTTGCAAGAGCCTTGAGAAATACCTCGAGAGCATCTTCCTTGGTTTTTGTTTTCAAAATTTCCATAGCACCGTAGAGATTGCTCTGGTTGATGGACTTTTTCCCATGAACCATCATGCGGGCAATGAACTTCGTCACGATCTTACTGCCGTATTTCGGATCCGGAAGAACTTCTCTTACCGGAGCTGTCTTTCTTCTGCTCATCCTGAACGTCTCCCCTTAAGCCTTTGGTTTCTTGGTACCGTATTTTGAACGGCTCTGCTTACGGTCATCCACACCAAGGGTGTCTTTCGCACCACGGACGATATGATACCGTACACCGGGAAGGTCCTTTACCCTGCCGCCGCGGAGAAGCACAACCGAGTGTTCCTGAAGATTATGTCCAATACCGGGAATATACGCGGTAACTTCTATACTGTTTGTCAACCTGACCCTGGCTACTTTTCTTAAGGCGGAGTTCGGCTTCTTTGGGGTAACCGTCATCACACGGGTACACACCCCTCTCTTTTGAGGACATGCGTCCAGAGCGGGGGACTTTGTTTTCTTGATAACCCGTGTCCGCCCCTTCCGTATCAACTGATTAATCGTAGGCATTATGTATCTCACTCCAAAACAATAACTTAATGACTCTTTCGAGATGGAGACTGTAACAACCTCCATGAAAAAAGTCAAGGGACGCAAACTGCTCCCTCGGTGCATATATCAATAAAAAGTCCGGCCTTGCGGGTTCAGCATGTCAGATCGTACAACTAATCGTCCGAGTCATCTGAAAGATCGTTCTCGTCAATCAATTCCCTCTGATCCACCCCGGCTGCTTTTTCAAGTTTTCTGGCCTCGAGAATGCTCTGCATTGAGGCATCAAGGTCCATACGGTTTTCATCGAAAAGTTTAACCTTGCGATACTTCTTCATACCTGTTCCCGCAGGAATAAGATGACCTATTACCACATTTTCTTTCAGGCCCCGCAGGTTATCCACATCTCCGGCGATTGCGGCATTGGTAAGTACTTTCGTGGTTTCCTGGAAGGAAGCCGCAGACACCCAGGAATCAATATTAAGGGATGCCCGGGTAATACCGAGAAGCAGGGGCCGCGCGACCGATGCCTGTCCGCCTTCGCGAAGCACCTTTTCATTCTCTTCATGGAATTTGTACTTATCAACCTGCTGTCCGTAGATGAAGTTGGTATCGCCAACCTGAATTATTTCCACTTTACGCATCATCTGACGGATAATAACCCCGATGTGCTTGTCATTTATCTGTACACCCTGAAGCCGGTAAACTTCCTGCACCTCATTTATAAGAAAAGACTGCAATGCGTTTTCACCGAGAATATCGAGTACATCGTGGGGATCTATATTGCCGTCGCACAGGGGCTCGCCAGCTTCTACAAGGTCTCCGTCACGGACCAAAAGGTGCTTACCCATGGGAACAAGCTGCTTATATTCGTTGCCGAAGGTGTCTACAATAACGATGACTCGCTTACCTTTCACTATGCCCTTGAATTGTACGGTTCCGCTGATCATTGCAAGCACTGTAGAGTTTTTGGGACGACGGGCCTCAAACAGCTCACCAACCCTCGGCAGACCTCCGGTAATGTCGCTGGTCTTGACACTTTCCTTCAGAAGCTTTGCCAGTATGCGCCCTTTCTCTACCTTGTCGCCGTCTTCTATATTGAGGTAGGCGTTCCCCGGTATGTAGTAGCTCGCTATCTCCTTGCCTTTTTTGTCCACGATCAGAATACGGGGCTGCAGGGACTCAAGGGAGAAATCGGTAATTTTCTTCTCTATTTTACCTGTTTCCTCGTTGACTTCCTCTTTCAAGGTCGTACCAAGCACGATATCAACAAACTTTACAATGCCTTCCTGCTCCGCGATAATCGGCTCGGAAAAGGGATCGAAAATAGCAAGAGGTTCTCCGGCATCGACAATCGAATCCACCTTAACGAGAAGTTCCGCGCCGTTTCTTACATCTACCTTCTGATCCTGGGCTATAATAACGATTTCCTTTTTGCCAACATGGGCATACCCGACTTCTTCTGCAGCGATTTCATCCTTGCCTTCCTTGGCAACAATGTCTCCGGCTACAATTTTCTGCCCTTCTTCTACCAGAACTTTTGTCTTAGACGAAACAGGGATTTCACGCAGAACACGGTTCACAACCACATTCCCTTTTCTGGTGAAAAGGATATCGCCGTTATCCAGCTCAACGGTGGTACCGTTTATCTGTTTCACATAGACCGGATAACGGAGCACTATCCTGTTTTCCTCGGCGACTTTTGTAGCCGCACCACCTATATGGAAGGTACGCATTGTCAGCTGGGTACCGGGCTGGCCGATAGACTGTGCCGCGATAATCCCGACTGCCTCACCGATCTCAACAGTTTTATTTGATGCCAGGTTCCGTCCGTAACACTTGCGGCAGACACCGTGCTTCGCTTCGCAGGTAAACACAGTACGGATACGCACATGCTCTATGCCGAGCTCTTCAATGGTGGCCGCGACTTCATCGGTAACTTCTTCGTTTACATCAATGATGATTTCCCCGGTAATAGGGTGCTTTACCCGTTCAAGGGTAAACCTGCCCTGGATACGGTCAGAGAGGGATTCAACGACTTCTTCACCGTCTTTCAAGGCCTTCATTTCGATACCGTTGATGGTGCCGCAGTCATCTTCGTTGATTACCACGTCCTGGGCGATATCCACAAGCCGCCGTGTAAGGTATCCGGCATCGGCCGTTTTAAGAGCCGTATCCGCCAGACCTTTACGCGCACCATTGGTCGATATGAAAAACTCGATAATCGACAGTCCTTCCTTGAAGTTGGAACGGATTGGCAGCTCGATAATGTCTCCCGACGGTTTGGCCATGAGTCCGCGCATCCCTGCCAGCTGTCTGATCTGGGTACGGCTTCCCCTGGCTCCCGAATGGGCCATCATGTACACGGGATTGAACCCGTCACGGTCGGCCTCGAGGGTCTGCATAAGCACATTGGTCAGGTCCTCGTTGGTCTTGCTCCACACTTCGACAACCCGGTTGTAACGTTCTTCCTGGGTAATATGTCCCTGGAGATACTGTTTCTGGATGGCGAGTACTTCTTTGTTCGCTGTCGAGATCATATCTTTTTTCTGGACAGGAATCTGTATATCGTCAATACCAATAGTGGCGCCGAAAACCGTCGCGTACTTGAACCCCATATCCTTAATGGTATCGAGCATCTGCACCGCGACAGACGGACCGTATTTTGAATGGCATTTTCCGACAAGCTGTCTGAGTTCTTTGTCTCCCATGGAGTAGTTGAGATACCCAAGCTCTTTGGGCATTTCCTCGTTCAGGATGATCCTGCCGGGAGTCGTCTCCAGCCATTCGCCTTCATGACGGACTTTGACAAGGGCCTGGTATTCCACCGCATTGGTTTCCGCTGCAAGAATAGCTTCTTCCATTGAAGAGAAATATTTGCCTTCGCCGGCGGCACCGGGGCGCGCCTTGGTAAGATAATAGATTCCCAATACCATATCCTGTGAAGGAAATACGATCGGCGTTCCGTTGGCAGGATTGAGGAGGTTGTTTACCGAGAGCATGAGGGTCCAGCATTCTATCTGTGCCGCCTGGGTAAGGGGCACATGGACCGCCATCTGGTCACCGTCAAAGTCTGCGTTGTAGGCATGACACACAAGAGGATGCAGTTTTATTGCCTTGCCTTCCACCAGTACCGGCTCAAATGCCTGAATACCGAGACGGTGAAGAGTCGGCGCGCGGTTCAGCAGTACCGGATGTTCACGCACTACTTCATCGAGGACGGCAAAAACCTCCGGGGTGGCCTGCTCTACAAGGGTTTTAGCCTTCTTTATGTTGTATACCACGTCTTTCTCGACGAGTTTTTTCATAATAAAAGGTTTATACAGTTCCAGGGCCATCTTTGTCGGAAGACCGCATTGATGCATTCTGAGCTCCGGCCCGATAACAATTACCGAACGGCCGGAATAGTCGACTCGTTTTCCCAACAGGTTCTGACGGAAACGCCCCTGCTTTCCTTTCAGCATATCCGAAAGGGACTTGAGCGGTCGGTTGGAGGCCCCTTTTACAACCCGCTTTTTCTTGGAGTTGTCAAAAAGGGCATCCACAGCTTCCTGAAGCATCCTTTTTTCATTACGGATAATGATATCAGGCGCATTGAGAGACATCAGGCGTTTGAGACGGTTGTTACGGTTAATAACACGCCGATAAAGGTCGTTTAAGTCAGAGGTGGCAAAACGACCGCCGTCCAGCTGAACCATCGGACGGAGTTCCGGCGGTATAACCGGAATCACATCGAGAATCATCCACTCGGGACGGTTTCCTGAGTCACGAAAATTCTCCACGATCTCTATGCGCTTCAGCAGCCGTTTGTCTGCTTTTACGCCTTTTTCTATCATTTTCGCCCGGAGTTCCAGGCTCAACGCATCAAGGTCGAGATTTTCCAAAAGGGTGCGGACAGCTTCAGCGCCAATACCCGAAGTAAAACCCATACCAAAGCGTTCACGTGCTTCCCACAATTCTTCTTCCGAAAGAAGATCCATTTTCTTGAGATCTGTATCTCCAGCGTCAATAATTACGTATTTTTCGTAATACAGGATTGACCTGAGGGCTGCGATGGAAAGATCAAGCAAAAGACCCATCCGCGATGGAACAGACCGGTAATACCAGATATGGGATACCGGTGAAGCAAGCTCAATATGACCCATGCGTTCACGACGGACCTTGAAATGAGTCACCTCGACGCCACACCGGTCGCAGATCACCCCTTTGTAGCGGATTGACTTAAACTTTCCGCAGTAACACTCCCATTCCTTGGTTGTCCCAAAAATGCGCTCACAGAACAACCCGTCTTTTTCCGGACGAAGGGTCCGATAATTAATGGTTTCCGGTTTTTTCACCTCTCCATACGACCATGCTCTGATCTGTGTGGGAGAGGCAAGGCGAATTAGAATATTATCAAAATCCTGGATATCTCTCATCTGCAACTCCTAAAACTGGCTTCCCTGACGACTGATGATTTCTTCGTCCCTTTCTGTCAATGGAACACGCTTACCTTTCGAGTCAAAAATCTCGACATCCAGCGCGAGTCCCCGCAGTTCCTGTACAAGAACATTGAAGGACTCAGGCACACCGGCGGCTGACGCCGGCTCCCCTTTCACTATTGATTCGTAAATCTTGGCCCGTCCGTTCATATCGTCTGACTTGATCGTCAATAATTCCTGGAGGGTATTGGCGGCACCGTATGCTTCAAGGGCCCACACTTCCATTTCTCCCAGCCGCTGTCCGCCGAACTGTGCTTTACCGCCCAGAGGCTGCTGGGTAACAAGGGAGTAAGGACCGGTTGAACGAGCGTGCATTTTGTCATCCACCAGGTGATGGAGCTTGAGCATGTAAATGTACCCGCAGAATACAGGGTTTACCATGTACTCGCCGCTGCGTCCATCGCGCAGCATCGTCTTGGAATTGGGAGGAAGCCCTGCGTTTTTCAGTTTCTCCTCGATCATTTCCGGGGTCGCCGACTGGAAAACGGGCGTTGAGTACCACTCGTCCATGGCATTTGCCGCCCACCCGAGCTCAGTCTCCAGTATCTGGCCGATATTCATACGGGAAGGTACACCGAGGGGATTGAGACAGATATCCAGGGGAGTACCGTCTTCCATGTAAGGCATATCCTCTTCGGGTAAAACCCGGGCGACGACACCCTTGTTACCGTGACGGCCCGCCATTTTGTCGCCTTCTTTCAGCTTCCGCTTGACGGCTATGAGAACCTTAACCACTTCATCCACGCCGGGAGCCAGGTCGTCACCTTCCGAACGCCTTAAGCGTTGTACATCAATAACGGTCCCTTCGGTACCATGAGGCACCCGGAGAGACGTATCCCGGACTTCCTTGGCCTTTTCGCCGAAAATAGAATTCAGCAGCTTGAACTCAGGAGTGGTTTCTGTTTCCGATTTTGGAGTAACCTTTCCCACAAGGATATATCCGCTCTTGACCTTCGCACCGATACGTATAATCCCCTCATCGTCAAGCTGTTCAAGGGCGTTCTCTGCGGTATTCGGTATATCCCGGGTCAGTTTTTCCGGACCGAGTTTCGTCTCACGCACATCGACGGTGTATTCTTTTATGTGTATAGAAGTGAAAATATCTTCTTTAACAACTTTTTCCGAGATAAGAATGGCATCCTCATAGTTGTAACCGTTCCAGGGGACAAACCCGACAAGCACATTCCGTCCAAGAGAAAGCTCACCGCCCCGCGTAGCAGGACCGTCGGCAATCACCTGCCCTTCTTTTACCTTGTCGCCTTCAAGAACAATAGGCCGCTGGTTAAAACAGGTATCCTGGTTCGTACGCTGAAACTTGACCAGAGGGTAGACATCCTGCTTGATATTGCCGTTGGGCTTATCCAGCTCGATAATTATCTGATCGGTGGACACATAAACCACTTTCCCGGATCGGCGCGCCTTTACGAGAACACCCGAGTCATAGGCCGCCTTCCCTTCCATACCGGTTCCCACACGGGGCGGCTCGGGAAATACAAGAGGCACAGACTGACGCTGCATGTTCGATCCCATCAATGCGCGGTTGGCATCATCGTGCTCAAGAAACGGGATAAGGGATGTTGCGACGGAAATTACCTGCTTGGGAGAAACGTCCATATATTGGATCGTCTTTGGTTCTTTCTGGGTATAGTCGCCGGCCTTCCGCACAGAGACGGTATTTTCGGAAAAGGAACCGTCTTTATCGAGCTTCGCATTGGCCTGGGCAATGAAGTACTTTTCTTCATCCATGGCCGAAAGGTAGTGAATCTCCTTGGTTGTTTTGCCATCTATCACCTTTCTGTAAGGTGTCTCAAGAAAACCGTACTCATTAATTCTGGTGTAGTTCGCCAGGGAGACAATAAGACCGATGTTCGGACCTTCAGGAGTTTCGATGGGACACATTCTGCCGTAATGGGTGTAATGGACGTCCCGGACTTCAAAACTTGCCCTGTCCCGGGAAAGACCGCCTGGACCAAGAGCATTCAGACGCCGTTTATGGGTAAGTTCGGACAGGGGATTTACCTGATCCATGAACTGCGACAGCTGGCTGGAGCCGAAAAACTCCTTGATGGCGGCTACTATTGGTTTGATGGAAATCAGATCCTGAGGTTTAACCGTATCTGTCTCTTTAAGACTCATCCGCTCCTTGGCAATACGTTCCATTCTTGTAAAAGCTGTTTTCAACTGGTTGGCCAAAAGTTCGCCAACCGAACGGACACGGCGGTTGCCAAGGTGGTCAATGTCATCGACATTCGCGTCACCGGCGAACACCTTTATAAGGAAGCTCATTGTGTTATAAATATCCGCTTTTGTGAGGGTATAATCCTCTACCGGCGGGTCATAATCATATTTCTTGTTGAGCTTGTACCGCCCCACTTTACCAAGGTCATAACGGCGTGTTGAAAAGAACATGGAATTAAGATCTTTCTCTGCACTTTCGAGGGTAATCGGCTCGCCAGGCATGAGTACGGAATACACAGCAATAAGAGCGTCTTCCTTTGACGGTTCATCAACATCAACTTCATCACGGGTGAACTTCACATCTTCCCGCTCAAAACAGTTCAGAACAACATTGGAATTCAGCGACCCTTCGGCGGTAAAATCAATTACTTCTACTTCCTTGATCCCGGAATGGAGCATTTCGTCAACATCGTGGGCATGTATTTTATCCCCCGCCTTATAGAGCTTTCGACGTTCATTGTCCTTTCCGCTGTATACCGCTTTGGCAAACACGCTTCCGATAAGCACGTCTTTGGAGTCGCCTTTTTCCTTCACTTTCACTTTCTTTGTTTTATAAAAAAGTTCAATGATCTTTTCCCGGGTATCGAAACCGAGGGCCCGCAGGAAAAGGGTACCGAGTATCCGCTTTTTCCTGTCTATTTTTGTGTAAATGAGTTCTTTTTTTGCGTCTATTTCAAATTCAAGCCATGATCCTCGATAAGGGATGATCCTGGAAGAATACACTCCCTTTTCATGGGAGAAAATAACACCCGGAGAACGGTGGATCTGGCTGACAACCACACGCTCGGCACCGTTGATGATAAACGTGCCCCGGTCAGTCATAAGAGGTATGTCACCGACATAGATATCTTTCTGCCTGATTTCCCCAGTTTCCTGAAAAATGAGATTGATACGCGCCTTTATAGGTATTGCGTAGGAAAGCCCCTTGAGCTTGCACTCCGCCTCGTTGAATTTCACCCCTTCCTCATCAAGGGTATAATAGGTGTATTCAAGGAGCATGTCGCCGTTTGGACTCTCAATGGGAAAAATGCTTTGAAAAACCTCTTCCAGACCTTGCATATTCAGGGGTTCTTTGGCAAGAAGGGCTTTCCGCTGGAGAAAACGGTCGTATGAAGTGATCTGAATGTCGACAAGGTCCGGAAGTTCCATTACTTCCTGAAACTCCTGCCCTATATATGTTCTCTTTACCGTCTTGTTCTGGACAGACATGCAACAACCCCCTGGATTGGAAATCAAGTAAACAAAACGAGACCACCGGTGTCATTTCCGGTGGTTTCGTTGAGAAAAAAAGTTTCTACGCGTTTATAACAATTGTTATTTAACTTCAACTTTTGCGCCAGCTGCTTCCAGCTTTTCCTTCATCTGAGCCGCTTCATCCTTGGAAACACCTTCTTTCACAGTCTTTCCGCCGGCTTCTACAAGCTCTTTTGCTTCTTTAAGTCCGAGTCCGGTAATTGCCCGAACTTCCTTAATGACTGGAATTTTCTTTCCATCATCGACAGATGTAAGAACCACATCAAACTCAGTCTTTTCTTCTTCTTCAGGTCCTGCAGCTGCAGCCCCTGCTACGGCACCAACAGCCGCAACCGCTACGGGAGCCGCTGCAGTAACACCGAATTTTTCTTCCATGTCCTTGATAAGCTCAGAGAGCTCAAGAACGGTCATGTTGGAAACTGCTTCCAAAATTTCTTGTTTTGTAGCCATATTATCTTCTCCTTAATATTTTTTTCACAGCGATAGCATGGCAAGAATCAGAAGACTAACGCTGTGTAATTTTTATCCTTCGCTTGACTTTTTATCGGCCACAGCCTGAAGGGTCCGGACAAACTTGGTGGGAACCTCGTTGAGGATCGCGACAAAGTTCTGTACGGGAGCCTGCATGGTGCCCATAAGTTTGCTGATAAGCTCGATCCTGGTGGGCAGTTTGGAGAAAGCCTCAACCTGATCAAGATCAAACAGCTTACCTTCTACAAGCCCGCCCTTGATTTCGATAGGCGCAGTCTTTGCGTATTCAAGAAGAATCTTTGCAACAGGACCCGCCTCTTCCTTTGAAAGGGCGATTGCGGTCGGGCCTACCAGAAGACTGGCAACCTCACCCTTGTCCATGTCTGTGAGTGCAATTTTCGCAAACCGGTTTTTCACAACCTTAAGGGATGCGTTCTTCTCTCTAAGCTTGTTCCTAAGCTCGGTAATCTGCTCAACCGACATTCCGCGGTAATCGGTAAAGAAGAAGTCCTTTATATCCTTAAACTCTTCCTTTATTTCATTAACCGCGTCTACCTTATACTGCTGTATCTTTACCTGATAATCGCTCATGTTACCTTTCTCCTTTGCCTACTTGAAGGCGATCTTCACGCCAGGCCCCATCGTGGAGGAGGCAGCGACAGACTTCAGGAATTCACCCTTCGCGTCTGTGGGTTTCCGTTTCACGACTTCGCCCACGAAAGAGCGGGCATTTTCTGCAAGCTTTTCCGGCTCCATCGATACTTTGCCGATAGCGAGGCTTACGACACCTGTTTTGTCGGACCGGAACTCCACCCGCCCTTTTCTGAGCTCAGCAAGGGCACCTTTTAAATCAAAGGTTACTGTCTGGGTTTTCGGGTTAGGCATAAGACCGCGCCGCCCAAGAATGGGCCCGAGACGTCCGACGTCTTTCATCATGTCCGGCGTTGCAACAGCAACATCAAAATCGAGCCAACCGTCCTTTATTTTGTCGATCAGGTCGTTGTCACCGACATAGGTAGCACCAGCTTCCTTAGCTTCTTCGGCTTTTTCGCCCTTGGCAAAAACCAGAACTTTCTTCTCCTCTGAAAACTGATTCGGAAGAACCATAGTGTCCCGTACCGTTTGGCTTTTTTTCAGATTCAGCCGCACTGCCACCTCAACCGTCTCGTCAAATTTTGCGTATGCAAGTTCCTTGACAAGTTTGAGTGCGTCTTCGTAGCTGTACTGGGACTGCTTATCATATTTTTTTACGGCTTCTTTGTATTTCTTTCCACGTTTCACGCTGTTACCCCTCTACTTCAACGCCCATGCTGCGAGCTGTTCCGGCGATGATTTTCATCGCTGCATCAATATCGTTCGCATTTAAATCGGGCAGTTTTGTTGTTGCGATGTCCTTGAGGGCCGCTTTAGAAAGCTTTGCCACCTTGACTTTGTGGGGTTCTGCGGACCCGCTCTGGATCTTGCAGGCCTTTTTGATAAGAACCGCAGCAGGAGGGGTCTTCATGATGAAGGTGTACGTTCTGTCGGCGTACACCGTAATTACAACCGGAATAATCAATCCCGGCTCCATCGCCTTGGTTTTGTCATTGAATTGCTGGACAAACTGAGGCGCGCTTACTCCGTGAGGCCCTAAGGCGGGTCCGACAGGAGGCGCAGGGGTCGCCTTCCCTGCGGGTACTTGCAACTTGATAATTGCAGTGACCTTCTTCTTAGCCATTTCAAACTCCTTATGTGGTACTAACCCCGGCCGGCGATGTATGTGTACACACACGATCCCGGCCAGGTCCCAACAGGGACCGGATATTCCCGTATCCCGGGAACCGGTCTAATTTTCCCGCGAACGGCTCATTGCCGTTTCGCAGTTATGCTGAAAAAGGCAGACGATCACCGTCTGCCTGTTGCGCACATGGTTTCCTTACAGTTTCTCCACTTGAAGAAACCCGACTTCCACCGGGGTTGCCCTTCCAAAGATACCCACCATAACCCGGAGTTTCGCCTTTTCGGGGTTCACTTCCTCTACGGTACCGGTGAAGGAATCAAAAGGCCCGTCGGTAATTCTTACCGTTTCACCCAAAACAAAGGTTTCTTTTGGTCTGGAAATACGTTCCGACTTAATGTCTCCGGCCTTTTGCAGGATAGACCGGGCCTCGTCAGGAGAAATAGGCTGGGGCTTCAACCCGCTCATGGAGCCGACAAATCCAGTAACCCCGTTTATACGGCGGATATGGGAACACACCCCTTTCCATCCCTTGTCAGGAAGATCCATCTCAACAAGGATGTATCCCGGGAGAAACTTCCTGGACACAACCTTTTTCTTGCCATCTTTCATTTCAACCACATCTTCCGATGGCACTTTAATATCAAAAACAGAGGCACCCACCTCCGGCTCTGTGTCCATAAGTTTGCGGATATACTTCTCAACCTTATTCTCAAAACCGGAATAAGTATGTACTACATACCAGCCTCTCGCCATTATCAGTAACGTTCCTTTTTTTGCCTTGCGTTAAAACAGGAAATCAATCCCCCACACCGCCAAGAAATCAACAAACCCCAGGACAACAGCAAAAATGAAGGTAGAAACAACAACAACCTTTGTTGATGCGATTACATCTTCCCTGCTAGGCCATACGACCTTCCGGAGCTCTCCATAACTGTCCTTAAAAAACTGTATGATTTTCTTCATGGTCATCCACCCCTTGGCATTCCACTTCCCGCTGCTTCCGCAGGCAATAAACTGATACCGCCGCTCAATACGGAGCATCAAAACAAAATAATCAGGCCAGGTAGGATTCGAACCTACAACATCCGGTTTTGGAGACCGGCGCTCTAGCCATTGGAGCTACTGGCCTGTGATGTTCACAGGTACAATTATCAACAATAACCGGACTATTTTACCTTTGTTTCGACATGCAGGGTATGCTTGCGATCAAACCTGCAGTACTTGTTGAACTCCAGCTTTCCCTGGATGTTCCTTCTGTTTTTCATTGTAGTATAGTTCCTGCGGTTGCATTCGCTGCACTTAAGAGCAACCTTTTCAACTACGCCTTTTTTCGCTTTTGCCATTTGCTTACGCTCCGTTTACTAATAAAGCCACCGCTGCGACATATAATGACAACAGTGCCCTTAATCCGCAAAATGAATCATACATGATTACAAATCGTTGCATCAACATTGATTACAAAAAAACCAAGCCCTCGATCGGATTTGAACCGATGACCCCATCCTTACCATGGATGTGCTCTACCGACTGAGCTACAAGGGCATGCCTCTTAGGTTGCGACAAAATAGCAGAGATAGTATTGTTTGTCAATATTGATCCCGTAATTTGGCACCCTATTTGCATGTATCCCTGGCATCCCTTCTCACCTTGCCTGATTTCCTACATTTTGGTACGATGCTTTCTGTTATTCGACATGAAGACATCATAAAAGGAAATCCGATTGAGCACAACAGGCGAAGATAAACAGCATTACCGCAGAAAAATTAACGAATTACAGCTTTTATTCGAAATAAGCCGCATTCTTGACCAGAGTATAGACCTGAAGGAAGTAGTCAGCCCTGTGCTGAGGGCTGTCGCCGAACACCTGGGAATGCTCAGAGGCACCATCACTCTTTTAAACCGACAGACCGGTGAGATCGGCATTGAAACAGCGTACGGCCTCTCCACCAGCCAGCAGGAACGGGGTAAATACCGCCTCGGGGAGGGCATAACCGGTAAGGTTGTCCAGACTGGCGAACCGATGGTCATTCCGAATATTTCTACGGACCCGCTGTTCCTCAACAAGACAGGGGCCCGGGGCAATATCCGCAAAAAAGACATATCCTTTATATGTGTTCCCATAAAACTCGGAAACGAAACGATCGGCGCCCTGTCGGCAGACCGGCTCTTTGCAGAACATATCTCTTTGGAAGAAGACGTACGGCTTCTCACCATCATTTCTTCGATGCTGGCCCAGGCAGTGAAACTCAGACAGTCAATACAGGAAGAACGACAGCGGCTTCTGGCGGAAAACAACCGGCTCCAGCACGAACTCGAAGAAAAATTCCGCCCCTCGAATATCATTGGGAATTCCCGGACCATGCAGGAAGTCTTTGACCTGATGGCCCAGGTTTCAAAAAGCGATGCTACGGTGCTGATCCGCGGCGAAAGCGGAACGGGAAAGGAACTGGTCGCCCACGCGATTCACTACAACAGTCTGCGGTCGGACAAATCCTTCATTAAAGTCAACTGCGCCGCCCTTCCGGAAACAGTCATAGAGAGCGAGCTTTTCGGCCATGAGAAAGGCGCCTTTACCGGCGCAATAGCCACACGCAAAGGACGTTTTGAACTTGCCGACGGCGGAACCATTTTTCTGGATGAAATCGGCGACCTTTCACCGACAACCCAGGTTAAACTTCTTCGGGTGCTTCAGGAAAAAGAGTTCGAACGGGTGGGCGGAAACGAGACCCTGCGGTCGAATGTGCGCATCATTGCGGCGACTAACCGGAACCTGGAAGAACTGATGGCAAAAAACATCTTCAGGGAAGACCTGTATTACCGCCTGAACGTGTTCCCCATTTTCATACCGCCGCTGCGTGACAGACGCAGCGACATCACACTTTTAGCCGATTATTTCATAGAAAAGTATTCAAAGAAGAACCATAAGCCCATAAAGCGCATTACCACGTCGGCGATAAACCTACTGACCGCCTATCACTGGCCCGGCAACGTCCGCGAACTGGAAAACAGTATCGAACGGGCAGTCCTTCTTGCCAGCGACGATGTAGTCCACGGCCACCACCTGCCCCCCACCCTGCAGTCAGCGGAGTCCACCGGAACACAACTGCATACAAGCCTTGGAGAAGCACTGGACAACCTTGAGCGGGAACTTATTCTGGACGCGCTGAAATCATCTAAAGGAAACATGGCAAAAACAGCCCGTCTTTTAGGCATCAGCGAACGCATCATGGGTCTCAGGATAAAAAAGCATGATATTGACCCCGACGGCTACAAGGGGCGATAACAGGCTCCGCTGATTCTCCGGTTAGCGGCCCAAGGTCTTGGCCACTGTATTGACCTCGATAAAATTGGACCCTTCGGTGTTGCCCGGTGTACCGGCAAGGATGACAACCAGATCATCACGGTGTATCTCGCCGTGTTCAAGCAGCGACTCAAGGGACTTCCGGACCATGGCATCGGTGGTTTCAGGCATATCCATCTGGCTGGGATAGACCCCGTAACTCAATGCAAGCTCCCGGACTACCCGGGAATCCTGGGCCTTGGCAAAAATGGGTATATGGCCCCGGTAGGCGGACACAACCCGGGCGGAATGACCGGTATCGCTGTCGATGATCATCGAGGTCACCGGCAGTTCAATAGCGGCGGAAACCGCGCATTTCGCAAGATAATTACGGACATGATTGCGGCTTTTAAATACAGGGAGGTCTGTCAACTGTGCCTTCTGGGTTTCCACTTTACGCACAATCTTGGCCATGGTGCGCACCGATTCCACCGGATATTTGCCGTACGCCGTTTCCCCTGAGAGCATGATGGCGTCGGTACCGTCATATACCGCGTTGGCGACATCGCTGACCTCGGCCCGGGTGGGACGGGGATTTTCTATCATCGAATGGAGCATCTGTGTCGCGGTGATTACCGGTTTTGCCTTTTTAATACAGGCCCGGATAATGTGCTTCTGGACTGCCGGTACCTCCTCTGCGGGAATCTCTATGCCCAGATCGCCCCGGGCAACCATGACCCCGGCAGAATATTTAAGTATCTGTTTAAGGTTCTGCACCCCTTCACGGTTTTCTATCTTTGCAATGATCTTTACCCGCGAACCGGCGGCATCGAGAATATCCTGGATCTCCTTGAGATCCTCCTTTGAACGCACAAAAGAATGGGCAATGAAGTCGATATCATGTTCAATGGCAAAATTGATATACTCCCTGTCTTTGTCGGACAGGGCGGGCAGGCCAAGATGAACTCCCGGCACGTTTACGCTTTTCTTTTTGCCGATCTGCCCGGAGTTCTCGACCTGGCAGACCAAAGTATGGGGACTCTTGTTGATGACCAATAGACTCACCAGGCCGTCGTCTATGAGAATGCGTGCATCGACAGGCACATCTTTAACAAAATGGCTGTAGGTGGCAGCAAACCCTTGTTTGCCGGGAGGTATTTCACCGATAAATATTTCATCACCCTGCTGGACCGACAAGGGTTCGGTAATCCCCGCGGTCCTGACCTCAGGCCCCTTGGTATCCAGGAGGATTGCAATCTCGGAAGAAACCTCCCGGATATTCTTAACCACCCGCAGGGTGTCTTCCAGACTCTGATGGGCAGTATTCAGACGGGCAACATTCATCCCTTCCAAATACAGGGTTTTTATGAAGTCGGTATCGCAGCGCATATCGGAAATGGTAGCGACTATTTTTGTCTGTTTCTTTTTCATGGTCAGTCCTTATTAAGGCCGATTGGATTCTGTTTTCAGGGAACCGTAAAAACCACTTTTTTTCCGCAATGGAACATACTCAGAAAGCATTGCCCATGTCAAGGAACCATGGTACTAGTTATCACTGATGGACCAGGTTATTATTAAGCGCAGGCGCGGGCAGAAGAACATACGCATTCGTATTACACGGACAAGAGAAGTCATCGTTTCTGCACCCTTTGAAACACCGGTTGCGGAAATACGGCACACCCTTCTGAAAAAATCCGCGTGGATACACGGACACCTGCAAAAACTGAATGAAGATTACGCGCGCTTTGATCCGGTTAAAACCCTCATGTACAACGGACGCCATTACCGGGTTGTACCGGTTGACGGAACTATAACCACAGTAAACCCGGTACGGGGAAAACCAGAAAAAGACAGTGTCAAGAAGGGCTGCCCGGTATGCGTACACGATTCGGAAATACAGGTTTGCTTCAACCCTGCCCAGGCTAACCCGGAAGAAGAAATGCTGACATTAGTCCGCAAGTGGCTCATTTCCCGGGCAAAAGCAACTATAACCCCGAGGGTGGAATCACTCAGCCGGCAGCACCGGATAAAGGTTTCCCGGATCATGTTCAGAAACCAAAAGACCAGATGGGGCTCGAGTTCATCCAACGGCACCCTTTCCTTTAACTGGCGGATCATCATGGCCCCTCCGGCAGTACAGGATTACCTGATTATTCATGAACTCATCCATCAGCGTCACATGAATCATTCTAAGGCCTATTGGAAGGATGTCGCGGCGCGGGTACCCGATTACGAAAAGGCGGAACGCTGGCTTAAAGACCACCGGAATCTGATAGGTCTATTCCGGTAGGGCAGCCGCTATGAAAAGATCCCGTTCGGCCAGATAGGCATCATAACTGTCTTCGTACAGAGCAGTTCGGGATAGATCCGGTTCGTAGGTCAGATCTGTTACAACCAGATCCAGAGAGGCCTCCTTCAGTGATCCGTACCTGCCCAGCCCTTGGAGGGCGCAGCACAGACAACCGAGAAGTTCAGCATCGATAATGCGGGGAACACAGACAGGAATTCCGATTATATCCGCTTTCATCTGGGTCCATACAGGGTTCCGCATCTGGCCGCCGGATCCTGAAAGACTGCCAACCCTGCACCCTGCAGTCTCAAGAACCGAAAGGACATCACGAATCCCGAAGCCTATCGCTTCTACAACCGCCTTGCCCATATGATCGCTTGTATGATGGGGATGAAGTCTGGTAAATGCTCCCGATGCGAATTCCCAAATCGCACCATGCCGGCTTGAAGGAAAAAACCGGGGGTCCTGGCTCCGGGGATCTATTCGACGTATCCCGTTCATCATGTCAACATATTCCCGCTGACCCTGCCCGGTAATGTGCCTGAACCATTCAAATACCCGGCCAGTAGACGAAAGTATGCCCGACACATGATAGCTGTCTTCAATAACATGGGGGAGAGTCCGGAGATAGGGATTGTCCACCGGCGTATCACTGCAGTAGTTAATGCCTTCGCTCGTTCCGGCCCTGTCGCAGGCAGTCCCCCCTTCGACGGTGCCGGTACCAAGAAGGGACATCAGATAATCAAGGCCTCCTGCGTACACCGGCACCCCTTCATGAACTCCAGTCAGTGCCGAACCTGCTTTCGATACCCGCCCGATAAAAGACCCGCTTTTTGTTAATGGAGGGAGTTTTCCTTCATCAATATCACAGCGCACGGCGTCCCCGGGCGCCCAGAACACAGGAATATATGCATCGGTGGCGATAACCGCATGTTCCACCCCCGTGAGGGCCCAGGACAGAAAATCAGGACAGGTAAGAAAAGACCGGGCCTTTTCGTAAAGACCGGGGTACTGGTCCCGATACCAGACAATACGGGGAAGAAAATACGAAGAGCATCCTTCATGGTAATTTTTTACCGGGGAATGCCACATGAGGGCATCTCCCCATCTGCCGTCCTGAAAAACAGGAAGAATAGTAGGACCATTACCGCTTACCGTAACAGATGCTACAGCCCCCGGCCATTTTTTCTGAAGGGCGGCATAGCCGGTACGAAATGCGTTGATCCAGATCCGGGGATCTACCAGAGGCTTTGTTGGGCCCAGAGGTACATGGAATGTATCTGAAAGTGAACCATCGACGGTGAACAGCCCGCCCTTCAACGACGAGGTACCGATATCGACGGCAAGATGCAATGACTTCATTCTCCGTCCGGAAGGGTGAGTTCGAGCTGACTGTTGGTACGCCGTTCAGATGCGGCGGAAATGAGACGTTGTATTATGGTGCGGTTATCCAGAAGAGGACTTAAACTGCGGCCATGATGGAGCCTGGAAATGATACGGGAGAACAGGTTGGTCACATCCGCAGTCACAAACCATTCCCTCGCGGCAAGGTCGCTTGTGTGGTACACCGCATTGGTACCGATAATCCGGTAAAAGTAGCCTTTCTCGTAGGCAACCTGAAAATCTTCCACTGCGCTGCCGGTAAAAAGAGGCAGAGATACCGCGCAAATGATTTTATCCGCTCCCAGGTCTTTCAGATAGCACATAGCCTTAATGAGAGTACCGCCGGTGCCAAGCATATCGTCGGCCATGAATACGGTTTTTCCCTCAACATTCCCCAGCATGTGCATGTTGGTAATATTTGAATTCGCTGCATCGGTGGACACTTTTGAATAGTCCCGTTCCTTGTAAATAAGTGCCAGCGGTTTGTGGAGACTTTCAGCGTAAAACTTGTTCCTGTCGACGGCGCCGGTATCCGGCGATACCACTACGATGTCATCATGGACGATATCTACCAATTCCGACAGTTTACGCAAAATCTGATATGAAGCATGAAGGTTCTCCATGCTGGTCCTGGAGAAGGTATTCTGGATCTCCCGCGAATGTATATCCAGCGTGATGATCCGGGAAACCCCCATGTGTTCGGTAATCTGACCGAACCAGGCGGCGGTAAGACCTTCACGGCCTTTTCGCTTATGCTGGCGCGCGTAAGGATAGGCAGGCAGGACCAGGGTAACGCTTTGCGCCCCGGAACGGATCGCCGCATCTATGGTAACAAAAAGCAGCAGCAGATGATCGTTGACCGAGAGAATCTCCGGTTCAGCATCCTCCGATACCTTGATGGGGTAATGATTTTCCACATCCTGCACAATATACACATCCAGGCCCCGGACCGACGCCTGAAGCTGGGCCTTGAACTCGCCGTTGGCGAATTTCGTAAACCGCACCGGTAATTCAAACCGGGGAATATGGACACGCTGCTCTTTTGTGGAAAATTTCGACGACCACATATGGAGATCGCTGGCAATATTTATTTCCTTGAGGGCTTCTTCGGTGGAAATTTTATACCGCTTCGCAATTGTCGCCGCAAGACGGTCAAAGCGCCTTCTGTAAATAGATTTCAAGTGGGGAATCATACCCCGTGTAAACTCCCGTCCTCCGGGACAGGATATTACCGCGAGAGTACCGGGTTTGGTTATGCTCACCGTTACATCACCTTACACAGAAAAGAATAAGAAGCATGTACCAACCTATCATGCACCCCATATCCGGGTCAATTCGAAAAAAGGGTTCACGGCTGTGAAGAACGGACTAATCGGTATTTTTCTCTGGTACTCCCAGGACAGTTACAATGTCAGCGGGCTCAAGCCGGAACAGGCAGCCTTTCCCCTCGTAAAAACCGTGTTCGCGTATCATGTGGATGTGAAGGTCCGAATAGGTGAGAATCAGTCCGTCCTTTTTACGGCGGACCGTGGTGTTTACCTTTGGTATGAACGCTTGGTCGCCGAAAGGACAAGGGAGTTTTCCCCGGACCGAGTCCACCTTTACCTCATACATCTTGTCAACGGTAACATACTCTCCAAGACCTCTGGCTCCCGCATCGCGCAGATACTCCATCCGGGCGGCAAGGTCCGCATGGTCATACCCAAGCCGCTCCACCGCGGCGTTATCGGCAATCAGGATATCAATCAGATTTCTGGCATCTGTGCCAAGAAAGCCGTCGAGGGTGATTTTCCCCGGCGCCATTGCTGCCTGGGCGATCATCAGATCAGGGGATTGTTTCATATCCTACCTTCCTTTCTTTTCGGTCGATTTCGGCCTTCGGCCTCTATCTCCCTCTGTCCTCCGCGCTCGAAGGAAGTAAATTCCTTCTCGCTTTGATCTGCTCACATG
>JAFGQL010000010.1 GCA_016935695.1 Spirochaetales bacterium | reverse complement strand
CGCAAAAATGTCTTCTGTTCATTATTCTTTCCCTTTTCCATCATTCATTGTATAGTGTGGTACTCAAGGTACACAAAAACAGGCGGCGCTTATGGATTTACGCAAAATACTCACCACGGATCTTATTAAACTCAATTTAGAGGCCAATGACAAACAAGGTGTTATAGAAGAGCTTCTTGATATTCTCATGACAACTGGTAAAATCGAAACACGGGATGCAGCACTCAAGGCGCTTTTGGAGCGTGAAGAAAAAATGTCGACGGGTATTCAGCATGGGGTTGCAATCCCCCACGGTAAATGTGAGGGAGTGAACGAGCTTGTTGCCTGTCTTGGAATAAAGGCCTCCGGCCTTGATTTCAAGGCCCTTGACGGGGAGCCCAGCCGGATATTCATAATGACGGTTTCCCCCGTTCACCGGACAGGGCCCCATCTCCAGTTTCTGGCAAGTATCAGCCAGTTACTGAAAAGCAAGGAACAACGGGACCAGATCCTCGCCGCAGCCAGTCCTAAGGATATTATTGCGTTGTTTTAGTGCCCTGATGTTCAATACGTAAAATATTGCCGGTGTGCCGGTATTCACAGGAATGTAACCATGAAAAAAATAATTCCCCTGGTGTTCGGGGTGCTGTTGTGTCTGCCTTTGTTTGGAGCAGAGGGACTCACTATGACTCATCTCATGACCAGATTGGTTCTGCAGCTGGCGGTACTCATCATACTATCGAGAATTCTCGGGTTCGTGTTCAGCACGTACCTGAAACAGCCCAGGGTTCTTGGAGAACTTGCCGCGGGTATGATCGTCGGGCCTTACGCCCTCGGCCAGTTAACGGTACCTTTTCTTCACGGACCTCTGTTTCCCCAGTTCCACGGAGCGCTGCCGGTTTCACCGGAACTTTACGGTTTCGCGGTGGTCGCGTCAATTGTGCTTTTGTTCATGGCCGGCCTGGAAACTGATCTTCCTACCTTTCTGCGTTTCTCCGGAGTGGCAAGCGTTGTCGGTATTGGCGGAGTTGTCGTCACCTTCGCCCTGGGCAGTATAACGGCCATTTTGTTCCTTCCCGGGGTAGATCATCTGTTTCATCCTACAGCCCTTTTTCTGGGTACCCTGTCGACGGCTACTTCCGTGGGTATTACCGCCCGCATCCTGTCGGAAAAACGGAAGATGTCCACTCCGGAAGGTGTCACCATACTTGCGGCTGCGGTTCTGGATGATGTGATAGGCATTGTACTGCTCGCGGTGGTGGTCGGGGTGGCAAAAATACACACAACAACGGGGCCTATTCCCTGGGGACATATTGGCTTGATCGCCCTGAAGGCCTTCGGGTTCTGGCTTGTATGTACGGTTATCGGAATTCTTGTAGCCCCCAAACTCACGAAGGGTCTGAAATATTTCAAGGGAATTGACATCATTTCCAGTATCTCCCTTGGTATCGCATTTATTCTTGCCGGGCTTGTTGAATCCGTAGGACTTGCCATGATCATAGGGGCGTATATAACAGGCCTCTCTCTCTCCCAGACCGATATAGCTTTTGAACTCCGGGAGCATTTAGAAGGTGTGTACAGTTTTATTGTACCGATCTTCTTTGCGGTAATGGGAATGATGGTCGACTTCACTGCCATTGGCAGGGTCTTTGTCTTCGGCCTTATTTTTTCTGCCGTCGGTATTTTCGGAAAAATAATCGGGTGCGGGGTGCCTGCCCTTGCTACGGGGTTCAACCTGAAGGGTGCGCTGAGAATAGGGGTGGGAATGCTTCCCAGAGGCGAGGTGACTCTTATTATTGCCGGTATCGGTCTTTCGGTCGGCGCCATCGGCCAGGATATTTTCGGTGTTGCCATCATGACCCTTCTTATCTCAAGTGTTTTAGCACCGCCTCTGTTGATAAGGGTTTTCGGAAAGGGCTCCGGGTATCGTAAGAGCCTGGAGAAAGGAGATGAGACAGCGCTGAGATCCATTGACCTTGAGTTCCCCTCACGGCGGATGACCGATTTTTTTATTGATGAGCTGGTGAAGGCCTTCCGCGAAGAGGAATTTTTTGTACAGCGTCTGGATTTTGATGATTCCATCTATCATATCAGAAAGGACGAAACTCTCATCAGCATCATCCGTAAACATGATCAGATTTCCCTGCGCATGAACGAGCAGGATGAACAGTTCGTCCGTCTTCTGGTACTTGAAGAAATTCTTGAGCTGAAAGATTTCCTCCGGGCAATAGAAAGTATGAAAAGTCCCGATACCATGGGCGCAGATCTTTTAATGGGATTGTTCGCAGATGAAAAGCCCTGAACCGGGCCGGGTGCCGGCCGTCTGCGAAAGGCGGCAGCGTCCCTGTGTATACCGCAGTTCATGGTGGTGTGCTTTATTGTTTTCGGTACTGGCCCTGTGTTCCTGCGGGGAAAGGGCTTCCGGATCCCGGATGTATATTGTCAGCAATCCGTCGGATAACACCCGTTATGCTCTCCGCATGCAGGCACCGGTGTTAAGATATCCCGGTGGGCAGGTGTGCGCCGGCAGGCTGGCATCGAACGGGATGGTGGCTGTCGCAGAGGATGTGGTCAATTGTACCGGCAAGGTCATTTTACGCGCTTCCGGCGCGCCGGTTACCCTGGTATTAGGGGAGGAGGCTCTGCTGGGATTTGCACCCGGTAGTGGTGACCGCGTATTCTATACAGGACCGGTATACTTCACAGAAGCCGGACTCCTGGGCTCGGGGTTCCTTGGCCGGGATGCCGCCCTCCGGACTGCTGTTTCGGCGAAACCTGTTGTGTTTCCCAAAGGTACAGAACTGTGGTTCAACAAACAGGGATTCATTGATTCTTTCCGGCTTCATATTCCCCGTGAACGGCTGTCTTCCTCTTCTTTTCTTCGGCAGTATAAGGAAGGCATTCGCTACCGCTATATTGACGGTATTGCCATACCCCTGTCT
>JAFGQL010000086.1 GCA_016935695.1 Spirochaetales bacterium | reverse complement strand
ATGATGATTTCGGTTACCGTTCCGTCTGAACTGGTTACCTGGATCCGGGCATCGAGCTGGGAGGTCAGGGCATTTATGAGGAGGGTTCCCAGACCCGAACCGCCCGCAGGAGTATCCGGCTCTCTGTATCCACTGCCGTTATCCGCAACCCTTATCACCAGAGTGCCGTCTTCTCCTTTTTTCGCCGCGATCTGAATAACTCCGGTATCCCGGCTGTGAAACGCATGCTTGTAGCTGTTGCTTAAAAGCTCATTCACGACCAGACCGATGGTCAGACTGGTTTCGATGGATGTCTCAATTTCGTCTGTCTCCAGCGTAACCTTTATGCGGCGCGACTCGGTACCGAAGGTCGTCTTGACGGCATCAATCAGGGCCCTCAGATATCCGCCGAGGGAAATGCGGGAAAGGCTGTCTGAGCGGTAAAGCAGCTCATGGACCAGCGACATGGACATGATGCGCCGCTTGATGGTGTTGATGGTCCCCGCAATCTCCGGCGCCTCGGTTTTCATACCCTGGAGGTTCAGCATGCTGATGATGATCTGAAGGTTGTTTTTTACCCGGTGATGTATCTCGTTCAGCAGGACCTGTTTCTCCTCAAGCGATCGGGTCAGCTGTTCCTCCATCAGATGCCGGTCGGTAATATCCTGACCGGTACACAGGATGTCGGGCCTTTCTCCCGGGACCTCGGGATCGACAGTCCTGATGGACCAGGTTACCCACGCATGCCGGCCGGCGGGATGGAGGACATCACCCTCGAAAACCGCGGGGGTTGTACTGACGCGGGGGAGTACTTCGCTCAGAAACCTGTTTACCATTTCGTCGCCAACCAGGTCCCGGATATGAAGCCCGGTCATGTCGCGCTGATCAAACCCGAACACCTTCAGACCGTATTCGTTGCAGAACCGGATGATGCCTTCCCCGGACACCTTAAGGACGACGCTGCCGGTATCTTCAACCAGCTGCCGGTATTTACGCTGCTCTTCTTCAAGGGCCAGGAAGGCCTTGTTCAGCCTGAGGGTCATTTTCCTGAACGTCCGGGCAAAAAACCCGATCTCATCCCTGCGGGAAAGGATCTTCTGGGGTATGTCTTTTGACAGTAAAACCCCGGGAGCATCGGCAATGGACGACACATGGGCGGCAAGCTCATAAACCGGCCGGGAAATCCAGGAACTGAGCTTCAAAACCGAGAAGACGGTAAGTCCGAAAACCAGGAGCACGAGTATTGACCCTGCAATCAGGGACCATTCGGTGTTCGGCAGGAAGAACTGGGCAGGCAGAAACATCAGAATGCGCCAGTCCAGCCGGCCGAGTGGTCCATTGTACCGGGCAATGGTGCCCCGGAAAGACTTCCCGTCTATCCTCAGTTTCCCCGATACCATGGAAGGAATTTCGCTGTTTCCGGGCAGGAGGCCAAAAAGCCGTTCTGTAGCAGCCCTCAGGTTCATCTGTGAAGCGATATTCACCCTGCTGCCGCTGCCGTCCACTAAAGGCGTATCTGTCGATGAGGCAATAAGAAGACCGTCGGGTTCGACAAGAAACACCATGCCATTGCCTCTGCCGTCTATGCTTTTCAGAAAACTGCCTATGTCATTCAGGGTGATGGACGTGGTGAGGACACCATGAATTTCGCAGTCCTTCCCGTAAAACGGCTGGTTGGCAGAAATCGCCGGCTGGCTGTTGGAAGAATACAGGTATACCTGGGACCATCCGGCATCCTTCCGCTCGAGGGATGAAACGTACCATGGCCGCTTGAGGGGGTCATACCCCGGAACAGAATCAGAAGAGGGTACGCGCAGGGTGTCCGCATCCAGACGCCAGAACAGGAGATCTCCCCCGGTTTCCCTTCCCCTGGCTCCCACCCGTAAACTGCCGTCATCAAGACGCTGGGCCTCGGTATATTCACCGTCAGACATCCCTACAGCGATGAGATTGGTTTCTGGAAACACCTTCAACTGACTGGCGAACTGGCGCTGTATTTTGTCATCAGCAGCCGCTATCGGACACAGCTCCTGTAAATATCCCTGGTTCAGACTGTTGATACGGTAGGGAACCGCCAGGAGCGTATCAAGCCGGACACGGATGTCGTTTACTGTCCGCTCCTGGATTTCCCGGATTGACTGCTCTTTAATGATACCGGAATAGCGGAAGAAAATAACAGCTGTGGCAATCACCATCACCATGAAGATGGGAATTATTGCAAAGAGGAACCTTGATTGGATAAGCTGGTTTGTTTTAAGCAGTCTCATAGAGGATTTCTTCGTTCAAGTATATATAAAATATACCGCAATGATAGGGACCATCAGGGAAAAACCCTCAATTATTCCCAGTTTTGCCGTCACCGGGACCTTCCAGGCCGCAGAAAGACCTGTTATAGTGAATTTCGTCCGCGGTACGCGGATTGGTGCGAATTACAATGGAAGCAGGGTGCAACTCCCTCACGATCCCGTCACTGTAATATAAGGAAAGGCAGACGCAAGGCCCGTCAAGGCGGTAATAACCCGCCGATAAAGAGGGCCAGTCACTGGGGTAACCCCGGGAAGACGCGCCTGATGAGATCCTTTTAAGTCAGGAAACTTTGGTTCGCATCACACACTGGTATTCACGGCTTCGCGGAAAAAGTCGGAATAGTCCCTGTCGTTTGCGTACAAACCTGCAGCAAGACTATTGCACATCATCCGCTCCTGTCCGTACAAGAAGGAGTTTTTCATGAAACACATCGTAAAGGTACTGTTTATTTGCTTCAGTATCGGCTTCCTGCTGGTCTCCTGCGAGATGATCCCCGCAGAGGAGACTCCCCCGACCCCCTCGCCGACAGCAACACCCTTATCCACACCGGAACCGGACATAGAAATAACAGGCGACTGGCTGGACAGCTTAGGCGGAACCCTTTCCGTCGACGGCGCCACTATGACCAGCGGCTATGGTGATACCGTTACCTGGGTGGCAGATATTACCACCTATAACAACGATTCCTGGAACGCCGGTGAGGCTGGCGCCGGTGACTGCGGTTACGCGGTTATCCGTTACACCCAGGCCAGTATATATGCGCCCCAAAGCCAGGACAAATACATGGTACTGCGGTGGCAGAACTTTACGGAATCGGAGGGGGAGATGACCGTGTCGTATTCCGAAGGATACGGCGATTACTTCGACGACGAGGAATCGGCGAGGGCAGGTGCCACAAACGCGGCAGGATATTTTACCTTCTTCACAGATGGCGCGGTCCGTCAATAACACATGAAAATCTTGAGGCCGGCAGGCATCACGCTTCTTCTTTATGTTGCAGTCTCCTGCAGCATGAATGGGTCTGCCGGCCCCGTGCCCGGAGAACCCGGCTACATCCCCCCGGGATGGGCCGAACCCCAGCTGCTGTATCCCCGGGAGGCCTACACTCCTGCACGGGTGACAGAGTACACCCTGACGCCGGGACAGTTTGCAGGTTCCGGAGACTACAGCCTGGCCGAAAACCATCACAAGGCCCTGGGTTTTCCCGAAGGAGGCGGCACAGCCTCTCCGGACAATGCGGGAGTGGTATCCCTCGGCATGGCAGGCGGTTCCATCACTTTTGAGTTTTCGCCGCCGCTGAAAGATGACCCCGGCAACATCGGCGGGTATGACTTCATCGTGTTCGGCAACGCATACTGGACAGGCACCGGCGGCGTCTGGAAAGAACCGGGAACAGTCTGGGTCATGAAAGATGAGGACGGAAACGGCACGGCCGACGATACCTGGTACCTTATACCCGGTTCCCGTCTTGATGATACGGCAACACCGGTTACCCTCTCCTATGCAAAAAGCGATTACCCGGATACCTGGTGGCCCCTGGGAACAGAGAGCAACGAGATATGGGTTTCCGGCGTGTTTCTTCTGGACGACAGCGCATATTCAACAACCCAATCGTGTTCAGGCTACGCCGACGCAACCCCCAGCCTCAAGCGGGGCGATTTGTCCGGGGCTGACAAAACCGGTGACAACAACAATCTGGATGATATCGAGGATTACCCGGAAATGGATCCGGTCTATTTTTATACCGTGCCTGACAATCCGTATACAGACGGTATCGACCCCGGTTCCGGGGGCGGTGACGCCATCGACATAGCCTGGGCAGTTGACCCGGATACCTTTACACCGGCCGGCCTTGATGAAGCAACCTGGGTGCGCATTGTATCAGGTACCGCCCTCACCGGGGCGCTTGGAGATTTTTCATGCGAAATAGACGCAGTCACGCGGGTCCGCCACCCATGACCCGCCGGTTCTGCGATGTCATCGTTTTCTGCCTGGCACTGCAGGGACTGCCGACACTGCCCCTGATTGCCGAGGAGCAGGAAAACACTGAGGAAGACATACAGCGCATCGAGATCAAGGCAGCGGGGGAAACACCGGGGGCTGCCGCTCCTTCTGTTCCTGTTACCGTCATCACCAAAGAAGAAATACAGCGCGCCGCCCCCCGGGGCCTGGCCCAGCTGCTTGCCCCGTCCCTGGGCGTGCAGATACTCCGCTACGGGGCTCCTTCACAGGGGGCATATATCTCTATCAGAGGGGCATCGCCTGAACAGGTTGTCATCCTTATAGACGGCGTCCCGGCCAACTCCGCCCAGGGCGGGGGTGTGGATCTTTCATCCATCAGCCTGGAAGATGTCGAACGTATAGAGATTTACCGGGGCGGTAATTCCAGCCTTTTCGGAGAGAACGCCCTGGGCGGCGCCGTGAACATCATCACACAGAAAGCATCCAGGAAAGACCTCCACAGCGAGACCTATGTTTCCCTCGGGTCCTTTCAGAGCGCCGCGGCCGGTACCACTTTAAGCGGATCACCCGGCCGTGCTTTCGATTATTCGGTTCACCTCGGGGCGTTATATTCCGGCGGAGCCTACGGGTATGAAAGCGCCCACAGCGGCAGTGACGCAGTCCGGGAAAACGCCGATGCCGCGGGCTTGAATGCCTCTGCCCGGATATCCCTGCATCCTTTGACTCACCTTGAAATGACTGCCGGAATTGCCGGAGGAATTGATGAACGCGGCGCCCCGGGTATCATAGAGTTTCCCACACCGGGCGCCCGGATCAGGGACAAAAAACTTTCCCTGTCAGCTGCTTTAGACTACCAACCAGAAGGCCTTCGCATCTGGGCCCGGGCAGGTTGGGGTTATGCCAACAGACAATACAAAGATGCCGATTATTTCCTGGGGCCTGTGGATGACACTCACGAAAACACCCTGTTCCGTGCCGGTGCCGGAGCAACCCGTGTCATTAAAACAGGTGCCTTGACCGTTGAGCCGGCACTGGGCTGGGACTACCGCCTGGACATGCTGGAATCTACTGCACTTGTGGATGATGAAGGAATAACCGAAGGCGACGGCTTTGCCCGGCGCCATCAACATTCCTTTGCGGCACAACTGAAGGTCCTGCCGGCCGGGGACACCCTGTTCATTCCCCGGCTGTATCCCTCACTCCGCCTGGACCTGAACAGCATAGAAGGCGGTAACAGTCAGCGTCTGGATACCCCCCTTTCCTGGGCAATCGGAACGACGGTACCCCTCCTCAGAAACCAGCTATTGAGTCTGAAGGGAAACCTGACGCGGTCCCACCGGGTACCGTCATTCAATGATCTTTTCTGGCCGTCCACCGCCTTTGCCCTTGGGAACCCCTCCCTGCGCATGGAAACAGGATACATGTGGGACGCGGGATTCGAGGCCCGTCCGGCGCCCTGGCTTTCCGTTTCGGCAACCTATTACCGCCACCGCATAGAAGACCTGATCCTGTGGACTCCCGGGGCCGGCGGCCGGTGGCGGCCCGGCAATATCGGTCAGGCACTCATACAGGGCGCGGAAACCGACGTCCGTGTTTTGTTTGACGTACCCTCCATGGGGTCGACGGTGGAATCAGGCGCCAACGCCGGGTGGATGCTTCCGGAAGACACAACACCAGGATCAGCTACAAGGGGAAAGCTGCTCCCCCGGAGGGCGCAGTTTGTCCTGAATACCCAGGCGACCATCACCCGCTACGAGGGCCATTCACTCAAGATTGAAACCCAGTATGTAAGCCCCCGGTACCAGAACCAGGCCAACACAAAAACCATAAACGGATACTTCCTTGTAAACGCATCGGCCATCTTCCGGTTAGGCTCCCGGGGTTCCGTTATCCTGTCGGGACAGAACGTACTCAACGTACGGTTTGTCGACCTTCACGAATACCCCGTTCCGGGGGTATCCTTCAATCTGGAAACCCGTTTGGAGCTGTAAATGAACCATCCCATCATTCTGCAGACCGTTCTGCTGACCCTCATACTTTCCTCCTGCGAATTGGCGCAGACACCGGAAACACGGAACTTCCCCGACGCACGCCGTGAGGTGTTCATTCTGAACAGCCTGGCCGAAACCATTTCGGTCTACCATCCTGATACAGCAGAATTGTACAACGACGCTGTGACTACCGGCACCTGGCCCAATGACATCCTCTACCATGACGGCCGGCTTTATGTGGTGAACTCCGGGGACAACAGCATCTGGGTCTATGACGAATCAACCCTGGCCAGGACCGGCGAGATATATCTGGGACCTAACAGGAACCCCTGGACCATCATTCCCTCAGGAGACGGCCCGAAAGCCTACGTGCCAAACTGGGTGGCAGGAAGCATCAGCGTCATCGATCTTGAAACCCTCACCCTCCTGAGCGAGATCGAAAACGCGGGACAGGGCCCCGAAGGAGGTTGCTCCACAGGGGGGAAAATATATGTCTGCTGTACCGGCTATACTGCCTCAGGATTCGGAGAAGGAAGTGTTGCGGTCATTGAGACAGCCGGCGATACCATGGCAAAAATCATTAACACCGGCGAGGGCAGCAACCCCCAGAGTGCCTTCGCGGTAAACGGTACAGTCTACGTGATCCTTTCCGGCCGCCCGAGTGACAACTCCGGCGGGATACTTGTGATCGACACCGCTACCGATACCGTTGTTCAATCACTGCCAACCGGCGGCGAACCTTCCGTCGATCCCCAGGCCCTCGACCGGGACAGGGGGATTGCCTATCTTTCGGGAAACGGCGGCGTCATGGCCCTGAACTACACTGCCAGTCCCCCTCTCCTTCTCCAGGATGCCGTACATCCTGTGTATGGAACACAGGACCTGATGAACAGCTATCCCGGTGTCGTCTATCATGAAGACATTCTCTATGTTACGGATTTCAATAACGACAAGTTTGTCGTCATAGACTTGAATACAGGAGGAACCACCACCCTTGACGGCTCCTATGGCCCCCAGGAACTTGTCTACACAGAAGAATAGGCTCCTTACTGCAGGTATCTTGGCCCTGGCCCTCCACGGCCTGGGGTGGTGGGGTATCGGCCGGCTGTTTCCCCCCCCCGATCCATCCCCCGTACCCCACACGGAGATCCTCCGCGTATCCTTTGCCGGCAATGAAGCCCCTCCCTCTCCTGCAGAACCAAAACCCAGAGTATCCGGTTCAGGGAGCACCGCGCCAAAGACCCGCCCTGCAGCCGTACCCGTCAAAAGGGAAACCCGGGAATCCGAAAACACTGTTGAGCAGCAAGCCGGTAAAACCAAGGAAACAGCAGCAATTCCGGCACCGGACCAGCTTACGGAAACAACCTCTGAAATACAGGCCGCCGGAGGAACCGAAGTAAAACCGGGTACACTGTCAGAACAGGCAGACGCCATGCCTGTCTCACCTTCAGGAGAAGGCATCTCTCCTGAGGGCGAAGAACCGGAAACAGGGGGTGCTGACAGTCCTGCGGATTACGACACCCTGTCTGAAGGCCTCAACCTGCCTCTGCCTGTATATCCCCCGGCAGCACAACGCTGGGGCTATCAGGGGACAGTCCGGCTGAAAATATCAATTGCCGCCGACGGCAGGGTAGTAAACACGGACATTGTACATTCATCCGGTTACGGCATCCTGGACAATTCAGCGGTCCGTACGGTCCGGACCTTCTGGACATTCCGGCCTCCCGGACGCCCGGTGACCATAACAAAGGATTTTGTGTTCCTCCTGGAGTAATTTTTGGGCAAAAAAGAACGTCTAGGGAAAATCTCCGATTATGCCTGTAATAGGTATGAAATATAGTGAAAAGCTCAAGGGCAGCGACTGAAAAGGTTGCCGATGAGGGTTTCTGGCATGATGACTCCTCGGGGGTTATAATTCTTGAACCGTCAAGCGTGTACGTGAACGCATAGGCAACCAATGCCGCGGCTTAAATTTTTAGTAATAAGGATGTATCTGTGAGAAAAAATGCACGCCCGATGTACTGGGCAACCGCCGCTTTAATCCTGGTCTTCAGTTTTGGCTGCGATCTTTTGTCCCCGCCGAAAGAGCCGGCAACCGGTTTCACCGAATTCGGCAATATCGGCGAACTCTACGAAAGCTATTTCCCCATTGGAGCCGCTGTGTCCGGCGGTGAATACGGCACCAACTCATTTACCTACTATCCGGCCAATGTGGTTTCGGTGTTCTCGTCCTTCGTGGCCGAAAACTGCATGAAACCAGCCCTGATCCAGCCGGAAGAAGGCACCTTCGAGTGGGATGCAGCGGACGTAATTGTGGATGCAGCCGAGGCCCGGGGCGCCGTCGTCCGCGGCCATACCCTGGTCTGGCACTCCCAGTCACCTGCCTGGATGACTGCTGGTACAAAAGAAGAAGCCCGGGCAAGAATGCGGGCTCATATACTGGCAGTTGCCGGACGCTATACCGGGCGCATTTCCGCCTGGGACGTAGTCAATGAAGCGGTTACCGATTACGGTTACAGAACCGATTCTCCCTGGTATACAGTCTACGGAGACGCTTCCTACATTCAGGACGCCTTTGACTATGCATATGAGGCAGATCCGGACGCAAAGTTGTTTTACAATGACTACGGTGTCGTCAATGCATCTAAAAGAAACACCATAAAAAACATGATAACCGAGCTGCGCCTGAAGGAAGACCACCACCTTGCAGGTGTCGGTATACAGGCCCACTGGAACCTGAACTGGCCGTCATTAAACGAGATACAGGCTACCATCGACACCTTCAGCGACATGGGGCTGGAAGTACAGTTTACCGAGCTCGATATCGATGTGTACGGCGGCGACGGCAGTATTGCGGAAAAGGTCCTCACCGACGACCTTGAAGAGGCCCTGGCCGACCGTTACGGCGAGATATTCGCCCTGTTCAGACAAAATGCGGAGAAGATCACCAATGTAACCTTCTGGGGCATTGCCGACGATCATACCTGGCTGAACCGGTTCTGGGACTCCACCTACCACAATGACGAATTCCGCCAGAATTACCCCATGCCTTTCAACACAAACCACGAGGCGAAACGCCTGTATATGAGAATCACCGATTTTTAACTGTTTTTAAGGACGATGCAGGCCTTTCCGCCGGAACCCGGGGAAAGGCTTTTTTTATAGAAGGTCTTTCCGCCCGTCCTGCTTTAGGCTATCTATTACCGATTTCACCGCCTGGGAAGATCCCTTCCTGCAGATAAGCACTTTACCGTCCTGTACCGCGACGACAAGGTCCTCTACCCCGACAAGGGCGACAGGCACGTCGCTGTACACGTAGTTGCCGCTTCCGTCAATTTCCCAGCTATCGCCGGCACCTTCGGGAAACAGGCGGGCGAACTCATCCCAGCTGCCGATATCATTCCACTCACAGGTCGCGTCGACCATGGCGGCCTTCTCCGTCCTTTCCATCACCGCGTAGTCAACGGAGATCGACGGCGACTGTTCATACAGAGCCGCAGTGTCCCCGTCATCAAGAACGCGGAATATGCCGTCACCGGTCTCCCGCCCGCGTTCATTGGAATAAACCGGAGCGAACACCCGGTGCACATCGGGGGCGCAGGTTTCAAGCTCTTTCAGATACACCGAACTTGAAAAGACGAACATGCCCGAATTCCAGTAAAAAATACCTTCGTCAACAAAACGCCGGGCGGTCTCGAGGTCGGGCTTTTCACAAAACCGCTCAACCTCATACCCGCTTTTGTATGCCTGTCCAGATTCAATGTAGCCGTACCCCGTTTCCGGGTTCCGGGGCTTAATTCCAAAGGTGACAATGCGCCCCGCCTCCGCAAGGACCGAGGCCCTTTCGCAATCCTCTGCGAAGGCCTCGAAGGGTGAAATAAGATGATCTGACGGCAGCACAAGATTCACGCCGTCGCCGAAAACAGAGCTGAAATAGGACACTCCCGCGGTTATGGCAGGAGCAGTATTTCGTGCCTGGGGCTCTGGCAGTATATACAATTCCGGCAGTCTGCCGGAAAAACCGGCCTTCCACGCGGACATTGCTTCTTCAACTAGGGACGCCTGGGATTTGAGGGTGATGACCATGATCCGCCGGGCCGAGAGGGCCGCAGCCCGGTCGAGGGTGAGTTCCAGAAGGGATTTGCGGCTGCCCTTTCTGTTAATGGTAATATACTGTTTGGGCCGCCGTGACGATGATACGGGCCAGAGCCGGGTGCCGGAACCGCCGGCCAAAATAAGAACATTGTCTATCATGGGCTAATCCTGTGTGTTTATGCTTCATACTATGGCAGTGAGGGTTCCCGGTCAAGCGCGGAAGAACGGCAGATCAGCGGATACCGTTCAGGATCAGGATTTCCGGCCGGTATTCAAAATGCATGGCATCAAAGAAAAACCACTTCCCGCCCCAGATAAATCCGTGCCTTTCCCATATATCCACCACCGGGAGAGGCACCATATACCGCTTTTCATAAGGAAGGCTGAACCATTCAGGGTTGTTCTCCCAGGCCCACCGCCAGTAGACCTCCCTGCCGCCGTAACGCTGAGGCGTCAGATCCACTGCAAGGCCGTAGGAATGAAAACTCAACGTATCGGTTCCGGCGATGGGACGGTAGTTGAATCCTGTTGTCCCGGCAATGGAGTCGACATAGGCGCGGACTTGCGGATTCGCATCTGCAAGATCAAGAATCTCTTCCTCCACGACCGCGAAATCTTCCAACAGGTCCCGGTGGATGAGAATTTTTTTGCCAAGGAAGAAAGCCGTTTTCATCCGCTCCCAGGCCTCTTCCCGGGAGTCCATCCGCCACAAAGCATTGTACAACCCCGGGTGCCGGCGGGGCGGGTTTTCCGCGTTCCCCGACAAACGTGCTTCAAGTCGCTGACGCTCTTCTGCGCTGAGCTTCCTGACCAGAGGAAGCTGTTTGGTATAGCGGTAAAAAGGATAGGGAGCGTATCCTGACAGGTCAGTCCCGGGGTCGAGGGCCACCGAAGCCGGCAAAAGCCGGCCGCCTGCGTAGAGGAACCATTCGCCGTCTATCCTCACGCCCCAGTCGCCGCCATGAAGACCGCTTTTCTCAACCCTTTGGGGATATGCAAGGGCAAAAGCCTCCATGACCTCCCTGGCACTGAAGCCCGGCATGGCACCAAACCGCGTACCTTCCGGAACTTCATCTGCTTCCAACGTATCCGCAGCATCAGCGGAGACATGCAGCAAAAAGAGACACATAAAAAAAGCGGGCAGCAGCCTGTTCACCCATGTATTCATGGGATTAAGCTACTACCCGCCTGCCCTTAAATCAAGGGTTTGTCATTCAGCCCTACTCCGGTCAATTCCCGGCAGGCCATTTACCAGCGGCCCATGGGCCTTCCGGACCCGAAGCTGCCTCCACGGCGACCCGATGAACCGCGTCCGCCGCGGCCACGGGGTTCGTCATCCCAGCACGGATACCCATCGTCGTAAGCTCCCCTGGCGAAACCCCTCGGACCGTAACCCCTGGGAATATCATATTCCTGCCCGCCGATCACCGCCTTGGTAACACCGATCACTTTTACCGATGCATCAGTTACATACCCCCGGCCGTAGCCCCTGGGAGCATCATGCAGGTACCCTGTTACCGTAATTTCATCGCCGTCAGCGACTTCAACGCCCTCGGGAAGGATCCGCGGGACCATCAGCATGTAGGTTTCATCCTTGGTAACAAGCCTCGGCGCAAACCCGGAAAGATCAACCGCACCGGTGAGGGTGACTTCCTCAAAAGTGTCCTCCGCTGAAGGATTTCCTTTTAGCGGCCCGGGCCCCGGCTGTACCGGCGCTTCATTCTGGCCTTCGGCAAAACTGAAAGCTGCTGCGAAAATAAAAAGCACTGCAATAAAAATTGATCTGTTCATAACGACCTCCATCGTTTGATGTTTCTTGTGTATGAATCTACACGCCAAATATGAACGAAATATGAAGCGGCTGTAGGGTGTGTATGTGGTTGCAGGCCAAATTTTTTCTTGCATTTATGCCGGGAAGCAGACAATTATTAAAAGGATCCTTGTAGAAAGAATGAAAAAGGGAATGAAATCATGAAAAAAACCGCCGTAACATTTCTTTGTATTCTCTGGACGCTCTCAGTTGCAGGATGCCTGTCTGCAAAGTCGGAGGATACATCCACCGATGAATATTATGAACTGGACGAGCTTTTAGAAGGATTCATGGAAAGCATTGTTGATGCCGATGCGGATCAGTTTACGGGCCTGTTCTGGCCTGACGGGGTCCATTTTGTGTATATGGAAGACGACGAGCAGGAATACGAGGGGCAGGGCGACATATCCGCCAACTCAGAACACGCATGGTCCTTCATTCCCGGAGACTCCTTTGAATTCCCTGCACTGGAGATTTTCAAGGAAGAGGACACTCAGCGGATACACTTCGTCTACAAAGATCTGGACATGCGGCAGATACTGTACGTACAGCGCAGAGGAGAACTCTGGGCGGTCACCGAACTTGTTACGGAGTCATACACACCCCATATAGCGTCGGACCCCTTGAAAAAATGGGCCGATGCAAACAACAACGGCGTGTTTGAAGAAGCAGAACTGGAGACCTACCTGGAAGCTGCCGGTACCATGTTTACTCATGAACATACGGCGGAAGACGGTTTCTCGGTTGCCTTCGATGCGGATTCCGACGGATTCATCAACCGCTCGGAAATAGAGCTGTTCCGGCAGCTGAGCCTTGGAGTGGTGCTGCCGAGTGTGTTCCACTCCGAACCCGGGTATGCGCTGGAAATGGCGGACATGAATGGCGACGGTACTGTTTCCGAAAAGGAAATCGCCATGGTACAGCAGTATCTGGCATCTTCCCATCCCGAAAGGCTCCCGGGTCCTGACCTTGTCGCCGGGCTGAAACCGGTCATTGACCAGGACTCCGACGGCAGCGTCTCGAAGGAAGAGCACGGGGATTACTATTACGATATCACCGAACGTCTTCTGCTCTACCCTTTTCCGTCAAACCCTCTGGAAACCCTTTTCGCACCTGGGCTCCCTCCGGGATCGGGTACGGGGATATTCAGGGGCAACATGGAACACATCCAGGGAAAACGCATCGCCGTCCTCGCCTTTGAGAATCTTGCCGATCCCGGTAATAATGCACAGACCTCGGCCCTGACAAGGTATGTCGAGAATGCCCTCGTCGGCACCAACCGGGTTACCGTGGTCGACAGGAACGACATCGACAAGCTCATTGAAGAACACAGGTTCCAGGCACAGGGGCTGACCGATGAAAACACCGCCATCGAAATAGGCAAACTCGCGGGTACCCAACTCATTGCCACCGGCGTGTTCGGCCGTGTGGACTCAACCCTGTATCTGCAGCTCAGGCTGATCGATGTGGAAACAGGAGCATTGACTGCTTCGAGCATCGCGGAAACCGGGGAACTGTCGGGGCTCAAAACCCTGTGCGAGGAAGCCGTCCGAATGCTGTTTTAGAATAGTTCCCCCACCGCCTTTATACAGCGGTCGATGAACTCGTCAGTGTCCTTGTCTATGTACAGTTTATCGGGATTGGCCCTGCTCCACTCGACAGACCTCTGAATTCCGTCGGAAAAAGAAACCCTGGTGCGGAAAGCGGGAACCAGTCTTTTAATCCTGGAATTGTCGAATACCGCGCTCCATGCCTTGTCGCCGATAAGTCCTGCGCCTCTTTCCTTGTCCATACGGCAGATAAGCTCCACCGGCACATGGACGATTTCCGCCTCTTTCCCAAGGGCCCGTGCCGTAAGAAGGTGAATATTATCCCAGGTAAGGGCCTCGTCTGAGGTAATATGAAACGCCTCGCCGATTGCCATATCATTGCCCAAAAGACCGGTAAAACCCAGCGCAAAGTCACTTGCGTGGGTAAGGGTCCACAGGGACTGTCCGCCGCCATGGACCGCGACGGGACGCCCGTCGAGAATTCGCCGGGGAACGGTAAAATCGCTGGAACCGAAACTCGTGGGAAACCACCCGTCGCTGTAGGTATGGGAAGGGCGGACAATGGTCATGGGGAACCCGTCATTCCTGAACGCGTCCCACAACAGATTCTCACAGTCAATCTTTTTCCTTGAGTATTCCCAGTAGGGATTGGCCAGGAGCGTAGCCTCGGTAATCACATGATAGGAAAGGGGTTTCTTGTATGCTGATGCGGTGGAGATGAATACATACTGCCGCGCCCTGTTTCTAAAAAATGCGATATCCAGGGCAAGGTGGGCCATATCGAAACACACCCACTGGACCACCGTGTCGAACATCTCGTTCCCGAGGGCCTTCTCCATGGCATCGTAATCATGGGCATCGCAATGGATAGTGCGGATACCCGGAAAGGCAGCGGTTTTTCCCCTGTTCAAATGGACAACTTCCATGTTCTTCGAGAGGGCTTCCTTTGTGCAGTAGGTACTGATGTTTCCGGTACCGCCGATAAAGAGTGTTTTCATGGTTGTAATAATAAGGATTGAAAGGCGGACGCTCAAGAGCAGAAAGAAAAAGTAATCAGCAACCGCTTCGCTCGATGGAAGGGATGCAAATGGAATGTATCCCCTTTAAGCCCTTGAGTCTCCGTGGTTTATTCTGTAGCGTTACGATGCAGCGACATAATTCGTTCAGAGTATTATCAAGGGTGACATCCAAGTCTTGGAAGTATCCCTGGGGACCTGACAGATAGACGGGGTGTGGGAAAGCGGCTAATTTAAGAAAAGACTGCCGGCAGGCCTACCCAACCGGCAGTCTTTGTATTTCATAAAGAATAGAATATTAACTCTTATTGAATAGTAGCATTCACTGTTGCACTCGCGGTACCACCGTTGCCGTCGCTGATGGTATAGGTGAAACTGTCAGTACCGCTGTAATCCGTATCCGGAGTATAACGCAAACTGTCACCTTCTGCAGTAACTGTTCCATGAGAACCCTGGGTAAATTCAGTAATTGAAAGAGTATCTCCGTCAACATCGGAGTCGTTTACAAGAACATCAAAAAGGTAAGTGCCATTTACACTGAGTGTCGCGGAATCGTCTGCAACAACCGGTGTGTCATTGACCGGGTTCACCGTAATATTGACTGTCGCCCCCGCGAATCCGCCGTTACCGTCGCTGATGGAATAGGTAAAGCTGTCAAAACCACTATAGTTATCATCAGGCTCGTACCTAAGACTATCTCCTTCCTGAGTGACGGTTCCGTTTATTCCCTGGGTAAAGCTATCGATAGAAATAGTGTCTCCCTCTACGTCGATGTCGTTTACAAGGATATCCACAAGGATGGTGCCGTCTTCATTCACAGTTCCGCTGTCGTCAGAGGACGACGGCCCGTCATTGATTGAATTTACCGTGATACTTACTGTTGCCGTCCTGGATGCTCCGTTACCGTCATTTGCTGTATAGGTAAAACTGTCTGCGCCATTATAGT
>JAFGQL010000085.1 GCA_016935695.1 Spirochaetales bacterium | reverse complement strand
TGTCCAGTGTAGTCGCCGGGCCGTACGCAGGTTTTGGCATCGGGCTTGTATCCGGCCCCTTCACCATCCTGTACCTTCATTTTCTGAAAGCAGGAACGGATTATTCACTTTTATATGTCTTTGGCCACTCCGGAGTTATGAGCCTCACCGGAATGCTCACCGGTTCCCTGCACAGGGTGGTACAGCGCCTTCGAAATGAGCTTCGCAACCGGGAAGAGATTGAACGCATCCTGATATGGAAGGAGAAGGAAAACGCCGAGCTGGCCAAACACAAAAACATGCTCCTGGAGCAGATATACGAACGCATCATGGAGCACTATGCCTTTTTAGACAGCATAATTTCCCTTTCAAAGGAAACCCACGCCGAAAACCCGGAAACCCGAAAAGTACTTACCGACATGCAGTCCCGAATTTCCGCCCTTGCGGAAACACAGCGTTTCATTTTCGACAACGGCTGCGAAAATGTGGAATTGGAAGAACTCATTAATCTGATTGCCCACACAATTATTTACGAGTTCAGCACAACTGAACTGGTGTCGATACGCACAAATGTCTGTAAGGCCGCTGTTCCGGGCGCCACCGCATCAAACCTCGCCCTGGTGTTGAACGAACTGCTGATCAACACCATCCAGTACTCCCTCAATACCGAAGCACCCACAGTCATAGAAATCCGCTGTACACGGAAAGACAATGGTTCCATTGAGTTTTTCTATACCGACGACGGACCAGGGTTCCCTGAATCGGTTCTGTACCGGCGCCGCTCGGGTACGGGAATGCTGTTCATTGAAGAAATAGTGAACCACATCCTGGGCGGACATCTGGAAATTACCAACGCAGATGGTGCCGTGGTCCGGTTTTGTCTGGAAGTGAATGACTAATCCTCGTGCTGGTTCTCTACAGCATCAATCATTTCCTGCAGTCTTTGTTGTTTTTTTGCAAGTGTTTCTATTTTAGCTGTCAGCCGTTTCTTCTCTTCCGATTCATGAGCTGTTTTTTTGTTCTCTTTACATGTTTCCATTTCTTTCACCAGGGCTTGATAATCTTCTTTCATTTGTTCCAGATCTGCCGCTTTCTCTGCCTTGTCAAAAGCCTTCTTTTCTATTTCTTCTTTTTCTTTTTCGGACAGGTCAGGGCTTTTGTCGGGACTTCTGGTCCCGCGTGACGGCATGACCTGAAACTCCATATCCAATTCCCTGCGGTTCACATAAGAAGGAGAAACAATTTCTATGCCGTTCTCATGCAGCTTATCCAACATGGCTTTTCGTAAATCAGACACAGCAGAGATATTTTTTGTGTAATCATCCAACAGTCCATAAACCCTGTAAACAACGGCGTGATCAAGAAGATCCTCTATATACACAAAGCCATCCTTTAATCCGCAGCTTTCTGCGGCCTTCTTTAATGCATCCTCGACTTCCTGGTGGCCGCAGTCATAACCAAGAGAAACAGGTGCAGAAATAAAGCTTCCATCCCTGTTAATTACCCTGAAACTTTTTTGAATAAGATACAGATTAGGGAAATTTATCACATCTCTGGAAATGATTTGAACCTGTGTGGTAAACAGCCCTTGTTGAAAAATTCTGCCTCGGGTTTCTTCCACCTCAATAAAGTCGCCGGGCCTGAACGACCGCGACAACCGCAACATGATACCAGCCATGGCATTACCCATAAGATTGGTCGAAGAAAGAGCAATTACCGCGCTCACGAGTATTCCCATCAAGCTCAATATCTGACCGCGAGCTTCATTACTTACAGGCAGGGTCAATACCCCTATAAACATACCCAGCAGGACAATCAAACCGGTGATCACCTGCCTGCTGTAAGGGCTGAATTGTTTTTTCCGTACCACCACCCGGGTAACGATAATCACTGCGCAAAATATTACAAAGGTAAAGACGAGCCCGGCATAGGGAGATATATAACCCGCGATATGCTGCATTTGATCTTTCAGTGTTTCCATACGCACTAATTATAAATCACAATACTGTTGAGTACTATATGAAAAACGATGGAGGCCAATGCGGTCCGGTACCCGGTGCGCAGGGGGGTTGCTCTCATCGCGGACTTCCTCATGATACATGGGAGCGTCATCATCATGATTGAAGTAATCCGCGAATGCACTTCTTTTCTCCGGTGTCATAAAGCCTGTTCTCCCTTCCCTTTCCGGGACGGCACCCAGGCGGCATCACTTGCCGCCGTTACCGGTATGGTGATGGGTCCTGCTGTCAGGACTCCCCGATGATGGCCTTTACACGGCCCACTTGGCCGTCTGTAAGCCGTACTTTAATACCATGGGGATGAAACGCCGAATTGGTGAGGATATCCTTGACGATTCCCCTGGTAAGACGCCCGCTTGACTGGTCCTGTTTTAGCACGATATCGACCTCGCAGCCGGGTTTTACCTGTTCTCTGTGTTGTCCGTTCATAAGAGGGAATTGTACAACTTCACGGACAGCCTCTCAAGACTTACGGTATCTGTATGTAACCGCTTAGACGTTCCATCACCTTAAAATACATACCTGCACCGCCGCGCTTACAATACGGCCGTGCAGGTAAAAAGAATCAGGAAAATGTGTTTGTTCACATTCCGGGCTGTCTATCCAATATTTCTTACCACTACTCAATGTATTTACATGTTGTTTAAAACACTGAAAAGATCGAGATACATGTGTGAAATGATTCCGTTATTCATCTCCTCGGTTTCTTCCGATGAAACAAAGGATGACATATAGCTGAATCCTTTGTTCGATTCCGGGAAATAATACATATCCGCGTTATACCCCGGAATATCCCCTCCATGGGTATAAAAAATTTCTCCGTTCACAATATGGGCCTTGATACCGCCGCCGTAATTGTCACCGTCGACATACATGTCTGGAGACGGCGCCTTGGGCAGAAACACTTCAAGAAATGCGGCCCTGGTTTCAGGCGTCGGATATGAATCATTCGAGATAATCCCGGTGATAAACGCCGCCATATCTGCCGGCGTTGAGATCATACCCCCGTCACCGGGCATATCGCCGTACGTGCTGCTTATATCCACAAGCCCGGTTTCTTCACTGGAATAATACCCGCGGGCAAGTTTTGAACGGTCGTATTCCTCAGATCCGTGAATATAGGTATTGTGCAATCCCAGAGGATCAATTACCCTGTCCCGGACGAACTGGGAGGAAGGAGCACCGGTCACCTCCTGAATAATCAGTGCGATCAGCAGATAGTTGGTATTGGAGTATGCGTATTCTGCGCCTGGTTCATTCGCCGCAGGCTTCCCGTATGCAAATGCCAGCGCTTCTTCAATCGTCCATACCTTTGTAGCATCGGCCAGCACGGCATATGTGAACTCTTCGTCATCATTCAGATAATCGAACAATCCGCTCGTATGATTCATGAGCTGATGCACGGTTATGACATTTCCGTTTGTGAGCTGGTCCGCAATGTCCGCAGAAATATAACCCGAAACCGGACCGTCGTATGAGACCATCCCTTCGGCTATCAGCACCGATATCGCCGCGCCGTAGAACATCTTCGACTGACTGGCGATTCGGAACATTGTATTCGCGGCGACCTGTTGTGGTGTTCCGCTCGCGAGGTCCGTCATACCGGCATAATCGTATTCTGTGACATTGCCTTTCCACATATAACAGGACGTCGCCGTCAATCCCCCGTCAACCGCGGCTTCGAGAACTCCGCTTAATGTCAATTCGTTCCCATCCCTCTCGTCTGGACATCCGGTTAAAAGCAGTGCAGCAACCAGGGCGGCACAAGCAATCGTTATTTTCATGAACTATTCTCCTTATGAATTGTTTTCACAAAGAGATACCCGTATCGGTCGATGAAAAACATACGGAAACATACTGAAATTGATGATATCATGGCAAAATGGAACAATTTTTCGCAGTTTCTTTCGTATTCTCCCTCATTATCATGTTTTCGTCGATCACGACAGCCTGGATTATGTATCTGCGGTTCAAGCGTCTGTGGATGAAACAATATGTGTTGTACGCACTTGTCTGGGCTTTTGGCCTCGTTCAAACAGGGCTGCTCCTGCTGGGAGGGGCTTATGCTGCCCCGGAAAATCAGAGTACTGTATTCCTTGTTTTTTTAATGGCCGTGTGGGCAGTACTGTTTGTCGTTGAGTGCATCGCCCCGCCGTTTCTCCTGTTCAGTTTTGCAGGTATCAATATGGCGAAAAAGCTGAAAGCAGCAATCATTATCAATCCGTTCCTTGTCCCGCTTGCCCTGATACTGGTATTTCCTCTTTCCATCGCTGCAGGTTATGAAGGTACTCCCGAAACCCTCTTGCGCATCTCCCTTTCGATTGCAGTATCTTTCTCGGCTCTCCTCTCACTTGCATTTCAATTCGCGGCAATCTCAAAAATACTCAAAGCAAGGCGCAGGGAAAGCGGATTTGTCATATTTATCATCCTGACATTTGTATACCAGATTATTACACTGGTATTCTCCGCTACACCTGTACCCGGAAGAATATCCATCGGGATATACGGCTACCATATCGCGGCAGTCATATTCACGATTATCGCCTACCTTGAAATCCTCACATTCAACCTTATAAAGCTTTCACGGGAATTTTCGGGAAAAGAACGTGAAATTTCGGAAACAGCCGTTGGCGAGTACAACCTGACTGCAAGGGAGACAGATATAGCCAACCTGCTGCTTACAGGGCTTAACAGCAGGGAAATTGGAGAAAAACTGTTCATTACAAAGAAAACGGTGGACACCCATATCTACAATATCTATAAAAAGTGCGGCGTTAAGAACAAGCTGGAATTTTTCAATCTTTTAGGGTGAGCAGAGACTCCGTCTGCTCAATTACCTGCTCCGATTACGGCTCCTTTCTATATGTCATTCGCCTAAAAATGCACCTCAAACTCTTGATATCCTCCTGATTTAGCGGTATTATATGTTTATCTGCTCATATGTTCAGGAGTATATAATGGTAAAGACTAAAGACTATTGCCGAATTAATGAGGTAATAGAAGAAGAGATGACCAGCAACATTCCGGTGGATGAGGAGATCATGGATCTGGCCGACTTCTTTAAAGTCTTCGGCGATCCGACCCGGTTGAAAATACTATCGCTTTTAGAACACAGAGAGCTGTGCGTACACGACCTTGCCGCCATCATGGACATGCAGCAGACGGCGATTTCACACCAGCTCAAAAGTCTGCGCCAGGCCCGCCTGGTCAGGTACCGGAGGGAAGGGAAAATGGCCTTGTATTCCTTAAGTGACAGCCACATAAAAGAAATATTTTCCACCGGACTTGAACATATCAAGGAGTAATCTATGGATACCGTACTTCATATACTGAACACATTCCGGGGGGAGTTAGTAACCCTCTTTCTGGACATGGCCCCCTACATCATGCTCGGCACAACCATCGCGGGCATACTTCATGTAGCCATTCGTAAAAGCTTTGTTGCCCGCCATGCGGGTTCCGGGAACTGGCTGTCGGTAGTGAAAGCATCGCTGTTCGGCGTACCCCTCCCCTTATGTTCCTGCGGTGTCATTCCCACGGCCACATACCTGAAAAACGCAGGAGCCTCAAAACCGGCCGTGGTGTCCTTTCTGATTTCCACACCCCAGACGGGAATAGACAGCATGATTGCCACCTACGGACTCATGGGTCCGTTCATGGCAGTATTCAGACCAATTACCGCCTTTATTGCCGGCATTACCGGCGGTACCATAGCCCATTTTTCCGAAAAGAGCGGAAAAACCCCGGGAACGCCCCGGGAGATACACACCGGCAAAGACGAACCGTCTGTACAAGGGTTCTTTCCCAAATTACGGAACATGGCAGCTTATGCCTATTTTGAGTTCATCGACGACATTGCCGTCAATTTTGTTATCGGATTGGCGGCTGCAGCCCTTATTTCCATGGCGATTCCCGATGATTATTTCGCAGGCCGGGCCATATCCCAAGGTCTTCCCGGCATGCTGCTGATGGTCCTCATCGGAATTCCCATGTACATCTGCTCCACCTCAAGCATACCTATCGCCCTGGCACTCATGATGAAGGGGTTCTCTCCCGGGGCCGCTTTCGTATTTCTGATGGCAGGACCCGCAACAAACGCCGCTTCATTATCTGTCATCACAAAAGTCCTGGGCAAAAAGCAGACACTTCTTTTCATAGGATCAATCATTGTTACCAGTCTTTCAGGCGGGTTAATCCTGGACGGCATTATCTCATTGACAGGTTACAATCTGATGGCGGATATTCCTGCCCACGCCCACGGCGGTGAAACAGTGTTTTCCTGGTTTATGACTGGTGTCTCCCTGGTTTTTCTTGGTTTACTGATTTTTGTACTGATCCGCCGGGTGGTGAAAAGAACAGCCCATAGACATACAGCGGAAGAAAGACCCGTTACCGCTGCGGGCATCACCGTGCTGAATATTTCCGGGATGTCGTGCCGCAGCTGCGCAGCGACAGCCCAGGATGCGATATCCCGGGTGGATGGCATTACAGATGCAGAGGTCAACATTGAAACCGGCCAGGCCAGAATAAAGGGTGATTTTGACAAAAAAGCGGTAATACATGCTATTGAAGCAGCAGGTTACGG
>JAFGQL010000084.1 GCA_016935695.1 Spirochaetales bacterium | reverse complement strand
CTGTATTCCGGACTCGAGGGCAAAAAAACAGAGAAGATGGAAGGCCCTGTCACCTTTGGAGAAATTGCCTACCAGCTTTTAAACCAGACCCTGGTATATCTGGAAGTAGTATAAAAAAAGCCGGCAGCCGGTTCATCCCGGCGGCCGGCCATAATCAAAACCCAGAATGATGTTGCCCTTACTTATACCGCCTCTGCCGGCTCCTTTTTGTTCACATAGTGGGTATGCAAAAGGTGATGGGACTTCTGCCCCAGGGGCTCACCCAGAAACTCCGCATAAATCTCTTTAATGGCCGGGTTGTCGTGGGATTTCCGTATGGGTTTCCCGTCATCCTCAGCATAAATGGCGGCAATCCGCTTTTCCCGTACTTCATTGGTGGTAAAACGCGGCTGTCCGCCGCCGCCGATGCAGCCGCCAGGGCAGGTCATGATTTCTACAAAGTGATAACTGCGTTTGCCTTCCTGTATGTCCCTTAACAGTTTCGCCGCATTCCCCAGGCCATGGGCTACAGCGACCTTCACCTCGACTCCTTCCAGGAATTTCCATGGATCAGCAGTGTCTGTCAGCACAAGGGATGCCTCCTTTATGCCCTCCAGTCCCGCAATCGGCGTTACATGCAGCCCCTCCATGGGCAAATCCCGGCCGGTTGTCACTTCATATACAGTCCTTAATGCCGCTTCCATTACACCGCCGGTATTGGCAAAAATGTCAGCCGCACCGGAAGAAAGCCCCATGGGAACATCCATTTCCTCATCGGGTAAATTCACAAAATCTATCCCCTGCAGCTGTATGAGTTTTCCCAGTTCCCGGGTAGTGAGTACGTAATCCACGTCCTGATATCCGCTGGAACGCATCTCCGGCCGCGCGGCCTCGAATTTCTTGGCCGTACAGGGCATGACCGACACCACTACCATCTTTTCCGGATCGATGTTCTTTTTTGCCGCGTAATAGGTTTTTGCAAGGGCGCCAAACATCTGCTGGGGCGACTTGCAGCTGGACAAATTCGGAATGAACTGGGGAAAGTAGTTTTCGGTAAAGCTGATCCATCCGGGACTGCAACTGGAAAACTGGGGCAGCGCGGCGGGTTTCCCCTCCACAAGAGCCGCCTTCAACCGCGTGAGAAGCTCGCTTCCTTCCTCCATGATGGTGAGGTCCGCAGTGAAGTTCGTATCAAACACGCTGTCGAACCCGATACGCCTGAGGGCCGCGGTCATCCGGCCGGTGACAAGGGTCCCTGCCGGCAGGCCGAAACACTCGCCCAGGGCCGCGCGGATGGCCGGCGCGGTCTGTACCACCACGTGGCTCTCCGGGTCCTCAAGGGCGGCAAGGACTTCCTTTATGTGGGACTTCTCGGTAATTGCGCCCACCGGGCACACCGCCGAACATTGGCCGCACTGCACGCATACCACGGAATCAAGGTCGCTTCTGAATGCCGGACCTACCGATGTGGCAAACCCGCGGTACTGGGGAAACAGCGCCCCCACTCCCTGCAGCTGGTTACAGGCCGTCACACAGCGCCGGCATTTGATGCATTTTCCCGAGTCCCGGACCAAAGCGGCGGTCGACACATCGGTAGAGGCCAAAGTCCGTTCTCCTTCATAGCGCTGTACTTCTATGCCCAGTTCATTGGCAAGGCTTTTCAGCTCGCAGTCATCGGCCCGGGTACAGTATTTACAGTCCCCTTCGTGCTCGGAGAGCAAAAGCTCAACCACCGATTTCCTCGCCCTGCGAACCCGGGGAGAATTCGTCTGTATTTTCATGTCGGGGACCAGGGGCGTTGAACAGGCAGCCGCGAGCGCCCTCATACCTTCCACTTCGGTAACACAGACGCGGCAGGCCCCCAGGGGAGAATATCCCTCCAGAAAACAGAGGGTCGGGATTTTTATGCCTTCCTGTTTGGCCGCGTCAAGGATGGTCATACCTTCGCGGACACTGACGGTCCTGTTATTCAGCTGTATGGTGAACATATCCGACTCCTTCGTATCCTGGTTCATATACCGGCGGTTTGCCGTAATCACAGCGGAGACAGCGGGCGCACTGGCGCATCGCGCTGGACTCTACCCACGACTGCTCTACTTCGTCAAAACTGTGTCTTCTGCGCCCGACCTCAATGAGCGGCTGCCGCTCCCGCGTGTAAGGCGCCGGGTCCGCGGCCGGATCGTAGGCCACGTCGGGTTCACGGGAAACCCGCCAGAAGGCATGGCACTCACCGGTCAGGAACTCGTCAATACCCACAGCCGCCCGTTCGCCGGCGCCGATCGCTTCCACTACCGAGGCGGGGCCGGTGACCGCGTCGCCTCCGGCAAAAAGCCACGGCTGGTTCGTCTGGCCGCTGCGGGTATCGGCTATAAAAAACCCTTTGGAATTCAGGTCTACATCGATGGACCCGACGAGGGCTTTTCCCCTGAGGACCTGACCGATGGCAACGATCACCTGATCGCAGGGAATTATCTTCCGGCCTTCCTCCTGGGGCAAGGAACTTCGCCGCCCTGAACGGTCGTATTCACCCAGTGCCATGGGCAGCACAGCGATTCCGGTCACCCGGTTATCGCTGCCGGTAATTTCAACCGGCTGGATGAGGGTTTTGAGTACGACCCCTTCGTGCAGGGCCTCTTCGACCTCCTCAACGTAGGCGGGCATCTGCTCGCGGGTGCGCCGGTAAATGATAGTCACCTCTTCCGCACCGAGCCGCAGGGCCGTCCTTGCCGTGTCTATCGCGGCGTTTCCGCCTCCTACCACTACCACCCGGGAGCCGACGGCAACACTTCCCCGTGTATTGTATGTCCTCAGGAAATCAACACCCTGGACAACACCTTCGAGGTTTTCCCCGGGCAGGCCCATGGGCATGCACTCAGGCGCGCCGACGCCGACAAACACAGAGTCCCAGCCGTCGTTTTTCAGGTCTTCCAGAGTGAAGTCCCGCCCCAGCTTTTTACCGGTTTCGATCTTCACACCCATTCCCTCTATCAGGCGGATTTCCCGCGCAAGAATTTCCCTGGGAAGACGGTAAGCGGGAATAGTCTGATTGAGCATACCCCCGGGGCGCTCAAGGGCTTCGAAAATCACCGGCCGGTACCCAAGTCGTGCCAGAAAGTACCCGCAGGAAAGTCCCGAAGGACCCCCGCCGATAATTGCAATCTTCTTTTTTGCGTTCTCCGGGTTTTCCCGGGACTCGGGAGCCTGGAGGACCACCTCCTGGTCTGCAAGGAAACGCTTGATCCCCCGGATGTTGACCGGCTCGTCGATTGTCGACCGCCGGCACCGGTCCTCGCAGGTATGAAAACATACCCGGGCGCACACAGCGGCGAAGGGGTTTCTGTTACGGTGAAGGGCCAACGCCTCGGCATACCGTCCTTCTCCGGTGAGGGCGACAAACCCGGGGATGTCCACACCTGCCGGGCAGGCGCTTTGACACGGCGCCCGTACAATCTCCGGACACACACCAGCGGGACATTTTTTGTCGACTATATGGGCCAGATATTCGTTCCGGAAATGACGCAGGGTGGACAACACGGGATTAGGCGCGGTCTGACCGAGTCCGCACAGCGCCGTGTCCTGAATGTCACGGCCCAGCTCTTCCAGAAGATCCAGGTCTTCCATGGTTCCCCGGCCGCTGCATATCTTTTCAAGGATTTCAAGCATGCGCTTGGTTCCCACACGGCAGGGTACGCATTTCCCGCAGGACTCTTCCTGTACAAATTCAAGAAAGAAACGGGCCACATCCACCATGCAGGTGTCTTCGTCCATGACAATCAGGCCGCCGGAACCCATAATGGCGCCCAGCTCCTTCAGGCTTTCATAATCCATGGACACATTCAGGTATTCCTTTGGCACACAGCCCCCGGAAGGACCGCCGATCTGGGCCGCCTTGAACTGCTTGCCCCCCTTTATGCCGCCGCCTATGTCGTAAATAAGTTCTCCGAGGGAAATGCCGATCGGTACTTCAACAAGGCCCGTGTTCTCCACGGCCCCTGCCAGTGCAAACACCTTGGTACCCGGCGACGCTTGCGTCCCGTGCTGGACATAGGCCTCCAGCCCCTGAGCGAACAGGACAGCCACATTTCCGTAGGTCTCCACGTTATTCAACAGGGTGGGACTGTCCCATACCCCTTTTTGGGCAGGAAAGGGCGGCCGGGGCCGGGGTTCTCCCCGTTTCCCCTCAATGGACGCCATCAGCGCGGTTTCCTCACCGCAGACAAAAGCGCCGGAACCCATCCGTATGCCGATATCAAAAGAAAAACCGCTTCCCATAATATCGGTTCCCAACAAACCGTTTTCGCGGGCCTGTACAAGGGCGTGTTCCAGCCGGGATACCGCCAGGGGATACTCGGCGCGGACATAGACATATCCCTGGGAAGCCCCGATGGTCCACCCGGCGATGATCATTCCTTCTATTATGCTGTGGGGATCTCCTTCTAAAAGACTTCTGTCCATAAAGGCCCCGGGGTCTCCTTCATCTGCGTTGCACAGCACGAACTTGCCGTTTTCCGGATGGGGAGATGAATCCCTGGTCAATTTCCATTTCAGCCAGGTCGGGAATCCCGCGCCGCCGCGGCCGCGTATACCTGAGTCCTTCAAGACCGACAGAACCTCCTCCGGAGTGGATGATGCAAGAATCCGGGCAAGACCGCGGTAACCGCCGCGACGGAAGGTATCAGTGATATCCATGGGATCCACCAGCCCGCATCGGCCAAGGACCATCTTGCTTTGCAGGGTAAAAAACGGAATTTCATCCATTTTTTTCTGAGGCCTGCCTGTCTCGGGATCTTTACGGACAAAATCCTCCACAATTTTGTGTTCAAGGATATGTTCCCTCACAATCCGCTCCGCATCGTCAGGACCGACACCTTCATAAACAATTCCGTCGGGATCAAAGATCATCACCGGACCTTTGGAACAGGGGCCGAGACAACCGGTACACTTGATGACGGTTTCCCCGTCGAGGATGCTGCACGCCTGTGCCATCGCTTCTTTCAGCTCCAGAGAACCTGACGCGATACAACCGGCGCCGGTGCAGATACGTACCGTGTATCCCTTGGATTTCTGGAGGGTATACCCTTCAAGATCTTTCATGCTCCTGATCATGCCGATGCTCCTTCGGCCGCTTCCTTCTCACTGTGTTGAACACGGTATTGGGCAAGGATCGCCGCGAGTTCTGTCGGTTTCACCCGCTGGTGGATGTCGTCATTCACCAAAACCACGGGAGCAAGACCGCAGGCTCCGAAACAGCGGCCTACTTCCAGGGAAAACAGCCTGTCAGGGGTTGTGTCCCCCACCTGAATGTCCAAGAGTTTTTTTAATTCCTCCAGAACCTCCTTGCCTCCCCGTACATAACAGGCAGTCCCGAGGCAGACACGAACGACAAATTCACCTCGGGGCACGGTAGTAAAGTAACTGTAGAAGCTCACAACACCGGTCACTTCCGAGTAGGGGATGGAAAGCTCACGTGAAATGGTCTTCAGGGTTTCCTCGCTCAAGTAACCGAGGGAATCCTGGGCCGACTGAAGGATGGGAATGAGGGCCCCCTTCTGTTCTTTCAAACTCTCGATGATGTTCATAAGCAGATCTTGATGTTCTGTCGGGGTGTACAATGTGCTGGACATACATACTCCTTGGGTAAAGTCGGCAGTTGCCGCGAAAAATCGCGCTGAAAGCGAATACACAGATGGAGTAATGTGTAAGAACCCGGTATGAAGAACGCGGAAAAGAAAAGCACACCACCGGATTCCTGCCAAAAGCCGGAGCCCTGGCAGCCAAGATGTAAATTTTTACAATGCGCAAAAAAGATTATAGCAAAGCTTTATTTATAAGTCCAACAAATAATAACACATGTTTAGCGTATTTAACGTTAATATAATATATTTATTGTGCGTTTGCGTTTTTTATTACATTTTTATCTTTTTTATTGCGCTTATTATGCTTTAATAATTCCTCCTGATCTATCACATGGGGTGTATTCCGGTCATGTATTAGGGTAAAACCACCAAAGAAAAACAATCCATCAGGAGATATAATTAAGGAGTTTTTAGAGTAATTAGACATAAACAACAACTGGAGAAGAAATAATGACCAACACACATGCGCGATGGGGACTTATCATCCTCATACTCACCACACTGCTGTTTGGCTGCGACATCCTCAGCGTTGAAGGAGAGGCCCCAGAGCCTACTGCCGAGCCTACTGCCGAGCCTACTGCCGAACCTACTGCCGAGCCTACTGCCGAGCCTACTGCCGAACCTACTGCCGAGCCTACTGCCGAACCATCAGGAACAGCCCCCTCACCGAGCGGCGCCAACCTGTTTGTTTCCATGGCAGGAAAAACAAACCTGCAGGTCACCGAAAAAATCCAGACCGCGGTAAACCGGTTCTTCGGGATCGGCACCGGTGAGAGCTCAACACCAACCAAGGACACCGGCTACCGCTGTTACTATGAACTGCCGCAGGACAGTTCCATGGCCTTCATCTGGGCCGCCGACTCCAACGACATCCGCTCGGAGGGGATGTCCTACGGAATGATGATCGCGGTACAGATGGACATGCAGACCGAGTTCAACAAATTATGGAACTTTGCTCAAACGCATATGCAGTATCCCGGCAACGCATCGGGAAACCTGTCCGCATGGCGGTATTATTTCCGCTGGCAGCTCACCGATATTGACACTGCAAACGCATCGAACTGGACCTGGGTCCAGGCGGCGGAAATCACACCGGCCCCCGACGGTGAAGAATACTTCGCGATGGCCCTGTATCTGGCCGACCGCCGCTGGGGTTCAACAGGGAGCGTTGACTACAAGCAGGAAGCTGATAACATCAGCAACGCCATGCTGAACAATACGGCCTCCGGCGCGTACACACCCATCATTGACAGCACACAAAACCAGATCACATTCTGTCCGGTAGGTGCATCAGCTACCTTTACCGACCCCAGTTACCATCTGCCTGCCTTCTACGAAAGCTTTGCGGTGTGGGGTCCAGCGGAAAACGCGGATAGATGGGCACTTGTCGCCCAGACAAGCCGG
>JAFGQL010000009.1 GCA_016935695.1 Spirochaetales bacterium | reverse complement strand
TTTACGGTCGAGGGGCCACCGTGCAGCCAGGTTCCGGTATCCCAGGAGGGCCGCATCACTTAACTTACTCACGCCGTTTCTTGCTGTAACATTAACAACACCCCGTGAAAGCTGATGTCCTGCCGCGGGCACAGGAAGCAGCCGGCAGCAGCTGCGTTCATTCAGTTTCCCGTAGGTGGTCCCGCGGGCATGGGATTTTCCCAAGGTATAGCAGTAATCCAGGCCGCAGACATAAATAGCCGACGAGGTAATGCGTTGAGCAATTTCAAGTCCTGCAATGCCAACGGAGCCGAAAGCAGGCAGTACATCCGGTATGAGGGCATTGAGACGGTTGATAAACGGCGTGTCCCAGAAATGGGTCATGAACAGATAGGTGCGGTTCAAAAAATGCCGCGGGATGGCGGGGTAGGTTATGATATCGGCGATCAGCATTGTGTGTTCAAATGCGCCGGTTCCGACAAAATCCAGAAAATTGTAAAACTGACCGTCTACGGAAACGACCGCGTCCGGCTCTATTCCGCTTTCCATAAAAAAAGGCAGGGCGGTATCTATAGCCAGGAGGAAAAAATCTTTGTGCCGTGTTCCGAGAATGCGCGGAAGATCTTCAAGGGACTCTCCCGCGCCGGCGAGAATGACAGGTTTTCGGGTGGTAAGTTGGCCCAACGCGCGGGCGCGATGTGCAGTGGCCAGATTGGTAAAAAGGTTCCGTATCCACATGGGCACCATGTGGATAAGGGTCATTCTGTTGTGCCAGTACTCCATAAGGGTATTTGAAAGTACCTCGACCAGGCTGTCGTAGGCGTGTTTTTGGACTCGGTAGCCGCCATTCAGAGGTATCAATGCGACGCGGCGGAACGGCCATCCCGGCAGTTCCTGCATATGGGAAAGAGAAAAATCGTCACTCATATAACATGGAACAGGAGGTTCGTGCTGGGAAGAAATTTCAGCCAGTCCCGGGTCGCACTCTATGGCTACAATGGTCTCTCCTTTTAATCCGTCTGTCAGTAATTTCGCGCCGTACCACAGCAGCGGGGAAGGGATTATATACAAGGTGCGGGGTACAGGCTTCAGGCTTCTTAAAAAGGCAAGGGCAGCTTTTTCTGCACCCTTTTCCGCCTCGTATTCGGAATAGAGGAGTTTATGTGCATACAAAACATTCAACCCTCCTTTTGTGTGAAGGAGGGATGATTGTGTGGACATACAGGAATTACGGTCAGTTCAGAAAATACTGGCTGAAGATGTCATCAAAATTGTCTTCCAGCAGTTCGGACTCAAGTATTGAGCGTTGCAATTCTTCCTGCTGGTATTGCTGTACAATAAGGGGATAATAGAAGTCGATAATACCCAGTTCCTCTTCTGTCAGGACAGTTGTTTCAAGACTTTTTGCAAGAATGACATTCTCTCCGACCAGGACGGGATTCGATATTTCGTCGTTTTCCAGAACGAACAATTCCTTGAAGAAATCTTCACTGAAGGCCGCGCCTGCCAGGAGATTGTCTTCCCCTTCGGGAACCGGCGGGAATATTTCTATATTGCCGTAGTTAACAGTAAGCTCATTCAGGTCGAAACGGGTAAAGCCGGCTTTGTCGGCTGCAGCTTCAAAAGATAATCCCGCTGCTTCAATTTTTGTGGCTGCCGCGAGTTCCATAAGATAATCTTCTATAGTACCCCGCTCGTAGCGTTCTATGTATGAACGGGCTACCTGAACTGTTTGCTGATCGTTCCAGTCCGGGGCCGAGGCTGGTTCAATACACTTATAAATTATCCATCCGTAAGGAGTTTCAATCACATCGCTTAACGTGTCTTTTGCAAGTGAAAATACCGTTCTGGCCTGGCTTTCATCTTCGAATTCGTTTTTAAAGGAATAGTAGAACTGGGGACCGACAAGACCGCCTTTCTCTGCGTATGCGTCTTTTGACTGGGTTTTAGCAGTGTCCTCGAACGTGGCAGGAGCTTCTTTGAGTTTATCCAAAACGTTGCGGGCGGCATCAGCACTTGCCTTAATGGTGATACGGGCAAAACTCGCTTTTCTAAACAGTTCGGTATGCTCATTGCCGTATGCAATCACTTCATCTGAAGGAAAACTGTCGGGAGTTATAGCCATAATACTGAAAGACCGCCGGGTTTTACCCATCTCCTTGATGAACTCGATTTCCCTGGACGAAAATCTTTGACCGTACTGGAGATCATTTATCACCTGCCCCTGAATGAGATCTTCCTTGAACAGTTTTCTGGTTTCCATTTTTTCCCTGCTGGATACCTGCCGGTATAAGTCGGGATCAAACTTACCGTCCCGGATATAGGGCCCATAGGTAGCGAGGGCTTCGTCAATCCTGGCTTCCGACACATCAAAACCGCTGTTTTTTGCTTTCTCCAGGATAGCCATATGAACGGCTGTCGCCTGGAAGGCTGATTTCCACACCTGGTAGGCTACCCACTGGACGTTGGTATCATTACCGTCTTCCGCGGCTCGGGCAGCAATATTGTCTTTCTGGCGGGACAGGTAATTGCCCGGGTAGTAGCTGATATCTTTACCGTTGTATGATCCGAAAATAAGGGTGGCGCCGCCTCCCATCTGAGATGCGACGGGAGTTCCCACAAACGTAACCACGATGATCAATAAAATAAACACGCTGAACGCGTACATAAGGGGATGCTTCGCCGGTGATTTGCTTTCTTTCTGCTTGTCTGCTGCCATTGCTACACCTTTCGACTGATGATTCGTTTTTGTGACCGGACTTCAATGTGCTGCCGGTAACGATATAATTGAGGAAAGATACCATGGGTACTTTGATGTGTCAATGAAGGATACGGACTCATACAGCTGCTCCTCTTGACAAATCTTTGCTCCTAAGTAAGATAGAGTGCACTCATTGAACAAAGGGGGTGATTGATATCGCTCATATAAAAATCGAAGAAAACGAGCCCCTCGAGAAAGCGATTAAGCGTTTTAAACGGCTGGTAGAAAAAGAAGGCATTATCCGGGAGTGGAAGAAACGGGAGTATTTCGAAAAACCTTCAACCATTAAAAACCGGAAGAAAAAAGCCATGGAACGTAAGCAGATGAAAAAGGTTCGCAAGCTTCAGGCACAGAAGAACTATTAGTCCTTTTTGCCTTATTACCTTGGTACGTCCATTATTTGAAAGAAAACCTGTTTGGCCCGGGTACGGTGCCGGACAGGTTTTTTTATTGGCAGAATACATGATCTGATGGCTTTCATTTATAACCAGGTACTCATGACACTGCCACGGAAGATATTTACCAAAAGGGAAAAGATGGTATAATGGGGTCATGACAGATCTCACAACTAACTACCTGGGCCTGACGTTACCCAACCCGGTACTGGTGTCAAGTTCCGGTATGACGGAAAAACTGGACAAACTCAAAGCCTGTGAAGATGCCGGAGCCGGCGGCGTGGTCTTGAAATCCCTTTTTGAAGAACAGATTTCTGCCGATACGGATTCGCTGATGGACGGTGTTGACCTTATGGGTCATACAGATGCCTTTGATTTCTTCAAGGGTATGGGACATCACCATGCTGTGGAGAAGTATCTGGAATTAATAGAAGGGGCAAAAAAAAGCCTTTCCATTCCGGTAATCGCAAGTTTGAATGCGGTCAATGACGGGGCTTGGATTGACTACGCGAACAAGATTGAGAAACTCGGTGCGGATGCCATTGAGGTAAACCTGTTTATCATTCCGGCCAATGTCGATGAAACCGGTGCCGAAATAGAGAAACGGTATCTGTCTATCATGAAAAAACTCCGGGAGAAAGTACAGATACCTCTGGCAGTGAAAATAGGTCCGCATTTTTCCGGTATGGCAAACATGATCCGGGAGTTCCAACGGCTGAAAATAAACGGAGTCACATTGTTTAACAGGTTTTACCGGCCTGATGTGGATATTGAACGAATGAAGATCATTCCGGCCAAGATATTCAGTGTAGCCGAAGAAATGGCACTTTCTCTGCAATGGATTGCCCTTCTGTCCGGGGAGCTGTCCATAGACTTCTCTGCGACCACAGGTATCCATGATGCCAAAGCCGTGGTTAAACAGCTGTTAGTGGGCGCGAAAGCAGTTCAGATGTGTTCAAGCCTCTATAAAAACGGCATAGAGTATCTTACAACCGTGGTTAAAGAACTGGCTGAATGGATGGACCGTCATCAGTTCAGCAGTATTGAGGATTTCAGGGGAAAACTCAGCCAGGAACAGTCAATGACACCTCAGGTGTACGAACGTTCCCAGTATATCAAGGCGCTTGTCGGCATAAGCTGACACACAACGGACATGGAAGTTTTTGACAGGGTGGACGCCGACAACAGAGTTATCGGTAAAGCCTTACGCAGTGATTGCCACGGAAACCCGTCCATCATTCATCGGGCTGTACACGTGCTGGTGGTAAACCGGCAAGGCAGGGTTCTTGTACAGAAACGCAGTATGAACAAAGATGTACAGCCTGGTAAGTGGGATACCTCGGTAGGGGGGCATCTTAACGCCGGGGAGAGCTATGAGGACGCTGCGGTAAGGGAAAGTAGAGAAGAACTAGGTCTTGAGGTGGAATCTCCCCTTATGATGTATGAATATCTTTTAACGAACAGTGTTGAGTCTGAGTGGGTCAGATCGTATTGTGTATGTACAGACGGCCCCTTTTCCCCCTGTCCGGTCGAGATTGATGACATTTCGTTTCTTTCATTAACGCAAATATCGAACGACGACCCGGGCAGATATACACCGAATTTCATTGAGGAAATAGTCAGATTTGGTTCGTGGGTGCGAAAAAACCGGGCCGCGTTTGCTGCATGTATACATTGCATCCAGGAGGAAATGGATCATGAATGATGTTTTCAAGGAGATACGCCCTTACCGGGATGAAGAAATTCCGGAAATAATGCGACGCATGGCCGACCATCCTTGGATTTTGAACGGTATAAGTCAGCTTTCTTTTAAGCGTCTGCCCAGGTTTATGGGTCCCGTTCTCAAGACCATCCTTCGCTACAGGGTTAAGCGGAAACTCACTTCGATTAGAACAGTGGAGGAGTTTCAACGGGATATCATTGTAAAAGAAGTCCTTGAGCGCATAAAGGCGAAAACCCTGACCGGCCTGTCCTGCTCGGGACTTGAGAATATTGAGCATAATAGTGCCTATGTATACATATCGAATCACCGGGACATAACCTTGGACAGTGCTTTCCTGAATTACTTCCTGTACGAAAAAGGTTTCGGCATATCTGAGATTGCTTTCGGCGATAATTTGCTGATCAATGACCTGGTGAGTGATCTGATACGTGTGAACAGGGCGTTCATCGTGAAGAGGAATCTGCCGATCAGGGAACAGATCAAGGCCTCGATAGAGCTTTCTGCCTATATCTGGGATACCCTCCAGCATAAACGTTCCATTTGGATAGCCCAGAGGGAAGGACGTGCAAAAGACGGCGACGACAGGACAAACCCCGCAATCTTGAAAATGATGTATCTTTCACAGAGGAAAAGCGGTGTTTCGTTCAGCGATTTTATTAATACATGCCGCATTGTACCTGTCTCTATAAGTTATGAATTTGATCCCTGTGACAGGATGAAAGCCTGGGAATTATACCGAAAGGAAGTCAAGGGCGGTCATCAGAAGGGCCGGTTCGAGGACCTTGTCAGCATGTATGCGGGGATCACCGGTTTCAAGGGCCGTCTGCATTACAGTTTTTGCAAACCCCTGTCCGGCGTTTTTGACAATGAAAAAGCCGCCGCCGAGGCCCTTGATAAGGCAGTTCATACAAGTTACCGTTTATGGCCCTCCAACTATATCGGTTACGATCACTATCACGGTACCGGAAAATACGCCGGACAATACACTAAAGAGGATGAAGATTTTTTCATTCGGCGTTTTCGCAGGCTGCCCGAAGCGGTTCGGCGAATTGCGTACCGCTGTTATGGCCGGCCGGTGGAAAACATGGAAGAGGACCAGTAAGGGAATGCCGTGGATTGTGGAGTCGGTCACCAGTGCAAAAGGCCGGAAAGATGAAACTGTGCTGTTCTTGAGTGCCGGTACCCCCTTCGGTACACGCCAGAGAATTGTTATTCACAAGGAATCATTACGGGCATTTCACATGGGCCCGCAGAAAACCGGGAATGGTTACAGCTGCGGAATTGATTGTCCTGTCATTAATCCAGGCGACACCCTGTTTGCCCTTTCTGAAGGCTATCGTCCGGACAATAGGTATGCACAGGGGAACTGGCGATGGGTAAAGGATGCTGATGCACATGAGAAGGGTATCCGTGTCAATGATGTTATCATAGCCGAGCAGACGTACCGGCGAATGACGGCATATCTTGCCAGGCATGTCAGGAGCGAGAAAGGGGCGGCATTCCGGGAGTGGGTCCAGAATGCTAAAGTGCCGCCGTTTATCCTGGATCTATACCTTTTTCACTCTAAAGACCTGTATTTCAGAAAGGGAAACAGGATTTATGAAAAGGATTATGATTATAGAAATTCCCTGTCGCCCTTTGCAAAAAACATTCTGCGGCAGGTTGAAGAAAAAGGGTATATTTCTGTAAAAGAAATTCTTTCCATGACCAACGGTGACGCTGTCATAAAAACGTTTAAAGAACTCGGTCTTTTGTATGATCTGGAGGGGCTGTACCTGACAACCAAGGATCTTTTCCGGGACCTTCCACGCAAGGTAAGGGAACAGAGAGCTGCCGATCCTCGGATAAGTTTGAGCGAACTTGCCCAGCGGACCGGGATACCAAAAAAAATCATGGTGAGCCTTTTAAGGGAATCAGAATGATGGTCAAATATCATGTCTTTGTACCGCTCATAGCCGCAATATTTCTTTCCTGTTCAAATCACCTTCCCCAGGTTTCCAATATTCAATGGGAGTTAACCCAATTCAATGACAAGAACAGCGGTACAATAAGCGAAGAATTAGCCATCTTCTTTTTGGTGAAGGATGAAGATGGTGAAGACGATATAGAAGAAATCTATATCATCCACGATGACCGTTATGAGTACTGGAAACTCGATGAGGCGTCCTGGACCAGGCAAACCCTGGATAACGAGGTATGGATCGGTTCTTCCCGGCTCACGAAAGAGGGCATGTTTCCTCGTAGTGAATACAGGTATCTGGTAATCGACAAAACGGGAGACCGGACAGACGGTACCTTTTTTATTGATGTTGAATCCTTTGATAAGCAAATCGGTTTTCCTACTGCGTCGGTCGGCGAAGAAACCATAGAGCTGTTACAGGGTTCAAACGAGGAGTTTTTTTTCTCTGTGTATGACGCAATGGATACGGGTATAATTCTTTCAAAAGTTAAAAAAGGAACCTACAATATCGAACAGTTGGTCAGTTCCGATGTAATGTCCAAAGCACGGTATTTCTTTCTTATAGAGAAAAACGCTTCCAAAGGGTTTTATCTAAAAAGCGGGCCCTTTTATTTTTCTAATGCTTCAGATAATGAAACAGACGGTAACACCATTCCGTAAAAATAGTCCAAAGGCTCTTGCCGTAGTTTTTTGAATAATGACGGACGGCTTTCTCTAAAGGGTAATCGTTTCCGTATTTGTTTTTAAGATGATGCCAGTGCTTGAGTATCCACACATAAAGGTCCGATTCGGTCCTGCCGGGAAAGCGGGCTATGACACCTTCCTTTTTTATGTACTCGATAATTGGAAGATAGTAGTTTTCATACCAGCTTTTTCCAGCCTGGATAAAGGGAATTTCTTCTTTCTTATCCAGATTCAGAAAGTATTTGTGGCCTTGAATATGCCGGAGGACTTCGTGATACCGCCCGGTTTCCGTAAAATCAAGCTCGTCTTCAGAGAATATTTTACCCAGATCCGAGTTGGAAAACACGAGTTCCTTTTCATATTCAATGACTTTTTTCTTCAGATCCTGCATGGTCATGCCGGGGTCAATGTGGATCTTTGAATTCAGTTCGATCACCTCAGCGTCTATCGCGTATTGTCCATTCATTTTAGCCACCGACACCCTGTGGTTCCCGTCCCGGACAAAATACACTTCACTGATTTTATACAGCTTGACCGGAGGGAGGATGACATCTTTGATATGGGCCTTATCTACACTTTCCCATCTATGGCGAATGAACTCCTTTTTGGGAAGAAATGCCCTGTTGAAATCGTTATATCTGCCTTCGCTGCCGATTATTCGGTCCAGCTTTACCGTCTCCATGCCTATGTAGGATTCTGATTTCGGCTTCACCAGGTCTTTCACGTCCTGGAGGCTTAACAATTCCTGGCGTTCCGGTGTCAGGGTGTTGAGTATCTTAACCAGGGCAGATTTTGTTTTTGCCTTGTTGAAATCATCATGGGCAAGCTGGTTCACATATTCGTCCATCTCTTTGCGTTCCTCCGTGTCTATAATGCAGTGATCGTAGGCATTAATGACGATTGTTTCTCTGTAACGGGTGCTTCGTTTGGCATTCAAATCGTATAAGTGGATGTGCCCGTGTATCAAATACCTGGGTTTGAATATATCCATAAATTTCAAAAAAACTTTGAATCCCCGGTGACAAGCGTCTTCTTTATCATGAATTCCGTAAGGGGAAGCATGGGTTACAAGAATGTCCAGATAACGCTTGTATCGAAGGCGGTTCCACAAGAGGCCGGGGATAAGTTTCAGCATCCACATGAACATTCCGTACTCGGTAAACTGATTGGGGCCGTTGTTGTATTTTCTGCTTCCCCCCAGGCCGGCAATCAGGAGCCCTTTTACCCGCCAGTGCCTGGCTCCCAAATAGACCGAACCGAAGGTATTGCGGGTCACATCGGGAAGTATGAACGAAGGAGCATATTCCTTGCGGTAAAAGTGGATATGATCAAGGTTGTGGTTGCCGAATACAAAGCCCAGGGGTTTATTCAATGAGGAGACAATAAACCCGTAATATTCAAGATTGAGGTCCCCTGCGCCAAGAACAAGGTCAATATCCTTAAAGCGCTGTTTTATCTGGTTTGAGTAGACCAGCGGATCCACATGATCCGCGACACACAGTATCTTCATTCTTTCTACCTTAGGATGTACACTTTACGGGGTCATCGTCTTTTTGGTGCAGCGGGAAGCTCAATTTTTTGAAGGAGATCCTGTAGCTTGTCCTTGCCGATAAGCTCGACAGGCCGGGATTCAGCAAAATCCATGGCTACCCTGGAAAAATTGGAACTGGTTACAATGACACCGCGCTGAACTGAAAGTTTTTTCATTTTTTCGTGAAAATTCCTGATAGTCGATTCAGATATCATTTCTGGTATACGTAAAAAATGAATGAGGCGGGGCATTTTTCGTACGTTCCTCCATCTGGAGTCGTCTTCCACTGCAATAATCGAGCATCCATTGGGAATATCTGATACGTCCCGGGCCCGAAGACCGATAACTGTCGTCAACTCCTGGCAGATCAAGTAAAAGTCTTCCATATTTGCTGTCAGATAGTCTTTCATGCGGTCGTCGCCCCGGAGGTCCTGATAATGGCTCAGTTTTTCCGCCACGTCCCGGAACGTCGGTTTTTTTGCGTATATAAACTCCCACTGCTCAAGAGCTTTATCAATTTCCCGGTTGTGTTCATAACACAGGGAAAGAAAATATCTGCCGTAAAGAGCTTCCGTGCTTGCCTCGCCTTTGGACAGGTTAACGGCCCGCTCAAGTTCGCCAATGGCTTTTTCAAAGTTATTCATGCTCATATAGCAGCCGCCCCGTTCCACAAGGGCCTTCAATTTAAAATCTGTGTCCTTTTGGGCTTTTTCAAAGGCGAGGAGGGCCGGTACATAATCATGACTTTCCTTGAGCAGTTTCCCCAGATAAAAATGTGCCTTGTAATTGTCGGGTTGGAATTTTAAGGCTGTTTCCATTTCCATTTTGGCTTCTACAGGTTTTTTGCTCCGGTAGAGGATATAGCCCAGACGGTAATGGGCGTCGGAGTGGCGCGGGCTTAATTCTATGGTCTTTCTGTAATACTCCAGCGCCTTTTCCGATTTGCTGCGCTGTTCAAAAAGATACCCTGCGGCATAATAGTAGTCCGGGTTGTTTTCCTGGATACGGATGAGCAGAAGGTATTCTTTCAAAGCTTCTTCGGTCTGGTTGAAATGTTCATACAGCGCTGCGACCGTTTCTCTGAATTCCTTCTCCTGGCAGAAACCATGGAATACGCTGATTTGATTGACCGCCTTGTACTCCATGAGAGCAAGCTCAATCTTGTTCTCTATCTGGAGGGCCTTTCCCAACAGGTAATGGGCTTCACTGTTCCTGGGATCTTTTGCTATAATTGCACGTGCGGCTCGAATGACAGCCGTGGATTTACCCTGTTTGAGCAGATCGGCAAGCTGGGCGACTCGTTTGGGGGCGATTATTGATTTTATGATGAAAAAAATAACGACACCGAACGTGGCACCGACAATAATAATGGGTAGAACAACTGCGATCGTCATTATCTCAAGCTCCGCAGTAAAGAGTAATCCCTTTTGACTATGCTGTCAAATGGAAGGGGAGTAGTCATGAACATAAAATTACCACTGTGTGCAGGTATCTTCTTGTTACTGGCTGCAGCAGCCGTGTACGGACAGGAAGGTTCCATCACCAGGCGCGCGGGTGAAGCCTTTAACAATGATAATTTCGAAGAAGCGAAAGCTCTTTACCTTAACGCGTTGAAAACTGATCCCGCCAACATGGAAATATATCTGAATCTGGGGTACATCTACGAGTACCAGCGGGATTTTCAGACCGCCATCGGCTATTATCAGAAGGGGCTTCCTTATGCCGATTTGAAGAAGGGCGTGTTTTATCTAAATATGGGAAATGCGTATTATAAGGCGGGAGATTATGCTGCTGCCGAGAAAATGTATACCAGCGCCGCAGAAGGGGTTCCTCCGCTGTATTCCGCATATTTAAGCAGAGCAGGTGTCCGTGTGAAAAACAGTTCCTATACCGGCGCAATTTCCGATTACCAGACATATCTTGTTTTTGTCCCCGATACGCCTAAGCGGGCAAAAATCGAGGAGATACTCGGACTATTACAGGCGGA
>JAFGQL010000083.1 GCA_016935695.1 Spirochaetales bacterium | reverse complement strand
CGCGCCGACACAGGTAAGATGGCTCACAACTTTAACCTGTGTTTCCTTTTTTATACGAAGGATGGTGCTTTTTGTCAGGTCCCTGGTCGCGCCCCCGGCGCCGTAGGTGATACTGATATACGAGGGCTTCAAAGGCAGGAAATCTTCCTGTATCCGCGTAAACAGGTTTCGGGCGCCTTTCTCGGTCTTTGGGGGAAAGAATTCAAAACTTATGGTTGGCCGGTATTTTGTATGCGACATATTCACCTGTATTTCTTACATCATGAGGGACTGAAGGAACAGTACATGGGTGTTGGATTCAATAAGCGGATCGGTGATATAGCTCTCTGCATAAATATGAAAAATCATTCCTCCGTAAGAAATTTCATCCTTTACATAATCCATACCGTGGGCCGCGCAGAAATGCTGGACAATAAAATCCAGATCACTGGTGCCGATGACTATGACGCCTGTGTATCCGCGTTCTTTGGCGTCTTTAATAATGCGGCTGATAGCTTCCCGGTAATATACGACATTCCGGATTGTCCGCTTGAAGTACCGGTAACTCTTCCTTGTAATGGCATCTATTCCTTCGGGCGAAACAGCGTAGCGGATATTCCTGTTGTTTACTTTCCTTACGGTGAGCCAGCCGCGCTTTACCAGACGCTTTACGATGCTGTTGGTCATCCCCAACGACAGACCTACAATCCTGGCCAGATCGCGCTGCCTCACAGAGTCCTGGTTTGTGTATATTTTTTCGAGTAATTCGAGTTCTTTTTCGTGGGTCATAGTTCTATAGATTGAAAAAAAGACAGCATCGGCACTGGCAGTGTCAGATTAAGAGAAAAACAAGCCTTGCATCCCCTGTATGCCGCCGGAACAAGCTCTAAAGAAGGATTCAAGTATGACGTTGTTGTTTGTTCAATAATCGAACAATACACCATGGGGAGAGCTTTTTCAAGATTGCATGGTACCTCTTCATTCACTAAGATGAAGGCATGGCAGCTGGGAAAAAAATAGGCTTTCTATTCAGCGACTTTGATGATTCACGAGCGCTGGCCTTTTACCACGGCGTTACGGGGTTATCTTCAAAAGCCGGCTATACCATGGTAATGCTGCCGGCAGGCCCTCTCGGCAGCCAGGAAGAAGCCGGTACCAATGACAGAAGCGGGCTTATTGAACTTGTCCGGTTACTGAGGCTGGATGCCATCATCACCTTTCAGTTCTGGGAATCCTGTGAATGGTTTGAATCGGTGCTGGCCCGGCACACTCAAACTCCCATCCTTACTGTCTTAAGAAAATATGCCGGGTATCCCGGTATTCTGGTAACCCACGAAGACTCCCTGTTTCGCGCCGTCACACATTTGGTCCATGAACACCGCTGCAAGAATATCATATTCTGCGCAGGTACCGAAACCGATGCGCAGGAGTACCGGTCACGATTGAATGGGTACAAAAAAGCGCTTATAGAATGCAGCATCGAATTCCGTCCGGAATATGTACTTTTCAGCAAAGATTATTCTTCACCACGGTCCGCGGTGAACGAAACTAAGACTCCCGGGAAAATGATTGCAGAAGAACTCTTCCACACACGAGGCTGGCAGGCAGGAAAGGATGTAGATGCAATTGTCGCCTTTAATGATCATATAGCAATGAACATCATTACCGCTCTCGCTGACATGGGAATCAGGGTCCCCCACGATATTCGCGTTATCGGCTACGATAACAGCCCTGAATCGGAAACAGCCGATCCTCCGCTGACGACCCTTGGTATACGCTGGGAGGAAATGGGAAAGGCCGCCATGAACATTGTTTCAGCGATGGAGAAGGAAACGGATTCGACAGAATTCATCCCCGCTGCGTTTGTCATACGAGAATCCTGCGGCTGCACAAGCGCCATAAAAAAGCTTATGGAAATATCCCCGGCAGCCATAGATGATACCTCATTTCAGACCATCATCGGCGAACTGCACCATTCCTACACCCACATAAAAGAACTGGCACAGAACTGCAGCCGGAAGGAACAGTCGCAAAAAACGGTCCGCAGTATCGGTCAGCTGCTGGCTGAATACCACACTCTGGACGACGCCTTTACCGCGCTTTCCGATTATCTTCCCGCGCTGCACCTGTCCTACTGCGCCGTTTTCCGCGCCCACCATGACACAGGAACGCTTTCCTGCACCCAGATATATGAATTTGCCGACGGTATGTGGCAAAAAGACAACGACCGGACACCTCTTGACCGGTGTGCCATTCTGGAGAAAGCGGCCGCCCGGTACAAGGGAAGCCTGGTTGTTGAACCTTTGTATGTGGGGTCAACACAGATCGGATTTGCGGTTTTCAGCATGGAGGATATTGAGTACGCCGTATACGACGAACTGAGGAATACCATCAGCAACGTCATCTACACAGCAGACCTGATAATAAATCTCCAGAACACCCTCAGTGATCTGAAAAAAGCCCAGGCCTACCTCATAGAATCAGAAAAACTCGCCGCCCTGGGTCAGCTTGTGGCAGGTATTGCCCATGAAATCAACACTCCTGTTGGCATCGGCATAACCGCGTCCTCCTATCTGAAATCAAAAGCGGAGGAGTACAGAAACACTGTCACCGGCAACGACATTAATCCGGCTGTACTGAATAAACAGCTCGAAACCATAGAGGAATCTTCCGACCTGATTTTAAGAAACCTTGTACGCGCGGGAGAACTCATCGGAAGCTTTAAACAGGTAGCTGTCGACAACGCAAACGATGTACTCAGGTCTTTTAACCTGAAGGAATATCTTCATGACATTTTGGTCAGTCTGGGCCCTGCCATCAAAAAAACTTCCCACGCTATTGTCCTCTATTGCCCGGATGACCTAAAACTCCACACCTATCCCGGTCTGTTTTCCCAGATATTCAGTAATCTCATCCTGAACTCCCTCACCCATGGATTATCCGGCAAACCGACGCCGGGAACCATCCACATCCATATATCCCGCAGAAAGGACAAAGGCATTGCCATCCATTATACCGACGATGGAAAAGGAATGGAGAAAGACGTGCTACGACAGATCTTTAACCCCTTTTTTACCACAAACCGCCCGGGGGGCGGTTCGGGTTTGGGAATGTTCATTGTCTACACCATTATACATCAGAAATTAAAGGGTTCAATTTCCGTCGAATCGTCTCCGGGGCAGGGCATTGATATACATATTGAACTTCCCCCTGCGCTTGATACCCGGGCTACAGGAGTTGCTTAAGCTCATTAACCTTATCTGTTGCTTCCCAGGTGAAACCTGGCCGTCCGAAATGTCCATAAGCGGCGGTCTCCTGGTAGATGGGCTTTTTCAAGTCCAGGGTGCGGATAATCCCTGCCGGTGTCAGATCAAAAAGATCCTTCACCGCGGTTTCAATGGCTGCAACATCAACCGCTGCTGTGCCAAAATCCTCTACCATCACGCTTACCGGAAAGGGCACCCCGATGGCATAGGCCAGTTCTACCTCACAGCGTTCACATAATCCCGCGGCGACAATGTTCTTGGCGACATACCTGGCCATGTAGGCGGCGGAACGGTCAACCTTGGAAGGGTCCTTGCCGCTGAATGCCCCGCCGCCGTGACGCCCCATCCCGCCATAGGTATCTACAATGATTTTTCTGCCGGTAAGGCCTGTATCTCCATGAGGCCCGCCAATCACGAACCTTCCTGTGGGGTTTATAAAATATTTGGTCGTGTCTGCAAGAAGCCCGGCGGGCTCCAGAACCGGCTTTATAATCCTGCGGATGATCTCTGCTTTCAATTCCTCATACCCCACACCCTCATCATGCTGATGAGACACAACCACTGTATCTACCCGTTTCGGTGTATGTCCCTCGTATTCGATGGTCAGCTGGCATTTGGAATCGGGACGCAGCCAGGAAATTTTACCGGTTTTGCGGATATCCGCCGCGTGCTTGAGGATTTTATGGGAATAATAAATGGGGGCCGGCATGAGCTCCGGTGTTTCGTTACAGGCAAAACCGAACATCATTCCCTGGTCTCCGGCACCCTGCTCGGCATAGAGCCCCTGTCCGCTGGTAACCCCCTGACTGATGTCGGGACTCTGGCTGTGGATGGTGTTTATCACCGCCATAGACTCATAATCAAGTCCGTATTCAGGTTTATCGTACCCGATGTTTTTTGCAACACCCCTGGCAATTTCCTGTATATCCACATAGGTTTCGGTAGTAATCTCTCCCCCTACCAGGACCATGCCGGTAGTGGTAAAGGTCTCGCAGGCAACCCGGCTTTCCGGATCCCCCGCAAGGCAGGCATCCAGCACCGCATCAGATACCTGGTCAGCGAGTTTGTCCGGATGACCTTCGCTGACACTTTCGGAAGTAAACAAATAGGTTCTTTCTTTCATGTGTATGCTCCTTAGATTTTATGTAAACCAGCGCATTTCCGGCTCAAGCAAGCAAAGGACCGGGCGTCTGAATTACGTATGTGTTGGTACTGAATTAATACCGGTAATGCTCCGGCTTATAAGGGCCGTCGATCTGTACACCGATATAATCGGCCTGTTCCCGGGTAAGTTCTGTAAGTTCAACACCTATCTTTGAAAGATGCAGCCGCGCCACTTCTTCGTCAAGAGATTTTGATAAACGGTATACATCCGGCTTATACTCAGCCCTGTTCTGCCACAGGTCAATCTGGGCAAGTGTCTGATTGGAGAAGCTGTTGGACATGACAAAACTGGGATGCCCGGTGGCGCAGCCCAAATTGACCAGCCGACCTTCGGCCAGCAGGTATACCTCATGGCCTTCCCGGGAAAATACATATTTATCTACCTGGGGTTTCATTTCAATTTTCTGGACACCGGGCCAGTTATTGAGTCGGTCCACCTGTATTTCGTTGTCGAAATGCCCGATATTACAGACAATCGCCTGGTCTTTCATCGCGCTCATGTGCTCGGCAGTGATGACATCACGGTTTCCCGTTGCTGTTACATAAATATCTGCTTCGCCAAGGGTTTTTTCCAGAGTGGTAACTTCAAAACCCTCCATAGCAGCCTGAAGAGCGCAGATGGGATCGCATTCGGTCACGATGACCCGGGCGCCAAAGCCCCGCATACTCGCAGCGCAGCCCTTGCCAACGTCGCCGTATCCGCACACGACTACGACTTTACCCGCAACCATGACATCAGTCGCCCGCTTAATACCGTCTGCAAGGGATTCCCGGCAGCCGTACAGATTGTCGAATTTGCTTTTCGTGACACTGTCATTCACATTAATGGCAGGAAACAGAAGGCGCCCCTGTTCTTTCATCTGGTACAGCCGATGAACGCCTGTTGTGGTCTCCTCAGAAACGCCCTTTATTTCGGGCACCAGTTTTGACCACGTATCCGGTTTTTCCTGGTGCACCTTTTTTAGCAAGGCCTTGATAATACCCTCTTCCCGGCTCGCAGACGGTTCGTTCACCCAGGAGGAACCCTGTTCCAGTTCAAACCCCTTATGTACCAGCAATGTTGCGTCACCGCCGTCGTCTACAATCAACTGAGGTCCAAGGCCGCCGGGAAAAGACAGCGCCTTAAGGGTGAAATCCCAGTACTCCTCCAGGCTCTCCGCTTTATAGGCAAAAACAGGTATCCCTTTAGGGTCATCAGGCGTCCCTCCGCCCTCTGGCCTGCCTACCACAATCGCGGCTGCGGCATGGTCCTGGGTGGAAAAAATATTACAGGAAGCCCAGCGCACGTCGGCTCCCAATGCAACCAGTGTTTCTATGAGAACCGCGGTTTGAATCGTCATATGCAGACTCCCGGTAATCCGCACCCCTTTCAGCGGTGCAGAGGAGGCATACTTTCCGCGGATGGCCAATAATCCCGGCATTTCCTTTTCCGCTGTCTGTATTTCTTTTCGTCCCCAGGAAGAAAGGCCGATATCTTTTATGCAATAGTCCATAATGTAAGTTTCCTTTGTAAAAAGT
>JAFGQL010000082.1 GCA_016935695.1 Spirochaetales bacterium | reverse complement strand
GTGCCAGGCCCCTGGTCACCATACCGGTGTTTCCGGGGACCAACTGTGAGTACGACTCGGTACGGGCCTTCGAGGATGCAGGGGCCCGGACCCGGACGGTCATTATACGGAACCTGAGCCCCGAAGATATCGAGGGCTCTATCAGAGTTTTGGCAGATGCCATTCAGGAATCCCAGATTGTCATGATTCCCGGAGGCTTCAGCGCCGGCGATGAACCCGAGGGATCGGGAAAATTCATCGCGTCATTTTTCCGCAACCCCCGGGTGGCCGACGCGGTTGCCGGCCTCATGGATAACCGGGACGGGCTCATCCTCGGCATCTGCAACGGTTTTCAGGCCCTCATCAAACTGGGGCTCCTCCCCTGGGGGCACATCCGTGATCTTGCGTCTGACAGCCCGACCCTCACCTTCAACACCATCGGCCGCCATGTGTCCTGTCTTGTCCATACCCGGGTGGTACACACCGCGAGCCCCTGGCTGTCCCTGTGCCAACCGGGAGAGCTCCATGCGGTCCCTGTTTCCCACGGGGAGGGGCGGTTCATCGCAGACCGGGCCCATCTGGACAGACTTGTACAGGGAGGGCAGATCGCCTTTCAATATGCCGATCCGGAAGGGAACCCCAGGATGGACATGCCCTGGAATCCCAACGGGTCGGTCATGGCGGTAGAAGGCATCACCAGTCCCGACGGCCGCATTTTGGGAAAAATGGGCCACTCGGAACGAAAGGGCCCTTGTCTGTATGCGAACGTGCCGGGTAATAAAGACCAGCGGATTTTCGAGGCCGGTGTACGGTATTTCACCGGCTGACAAGCCGTGGGGTTAAAATCCTGATAATTTTTGTTGCGTAAGCCTGGTCTGCCGCTATAATGAACGGGTGATTTTTACCGTTATCCCGGAGAAATCACTCCTTCCTTGTTTGATACATACCCTATGAAACAGGAGGCGTTGGTGAAAGCGGAAAAAGGCAGGCTTACGAGAATGAATGACAGCACATCTGAACTAAAGCTGAAGGTTGCGCCTCTCCTGGGTTTTCCCGGGCTGCATCTGACCGGCAGTACCATTACCCGGAATCTTTTTGACGCAAAGCTCCAGAGCCGGACCCTCCTGGCCATATACGAGAAGTTCAGGCCGGATATTCTCTTTACCCTGATGGACCTTTCGGCAGAAGCCCACGCCCTGGGACTCCCGGTGCAGTACACGGACATGGAGTCTCCCTGCGTTAAGGAACATCCCGTCAAGGATGAAACGGCCCTTAAACACATCGACACGGCCAGGGCCTTTAGCCATGAACGCCTTCGGGTGTTCGCCGATACGGTTGCCCTTACCAGGAAGGCGCTCCCGGATGTCCCTCTGTCCGCCTATATCGCGGGGCCCTTTACCCTGGCAGGGTTGATGATGAGCGCAAATGACATCGCGATGAACACCATTTTAGCGAAAGACTTCGTAAAGAAGACTCTGGATATCACCTTGGAAACGGCGGTTTTTTACGCCCGCAGGCTTTTTGACGCGGGGGCTGACCTGGTGACGGTCCTTGAACCGACGGCAGTCATATTGTCCCCGGAAATGTTCTGGGAGTTTTCCGGCGAGTATGTGCAGCGTCTGTGTTCATCGGTCAAGGGAACCATGGTTCTGCATATCTGCGGAAATACCACTCACCTGATTCCCGGCATGGTACAGACCGGGTGCCGGGGTTTAAGCCTGGACGCCGATGTCTGCCTCCCGGATATCGCTGATGCAGTTCCCCCGGAGGTGGATATCATCGGCAATATCAATCCTGTCGCGGTCATGGTGGACATGGAGCCGGAACAGGTGAGGACGGCCACCCATGATCTTATTGCATCCATGGCGGCGTATCCCAATTTCATATTGAGTACCGGCTGTGATCTTCCGCCTGAGACTCCCCACGCGAATATAGAGGCCTTCATGGTCGCCGGCCGGGACTATGCAGGGATGAGCGCCCGGTGATCTACCACATGGCCGGTTTTTACCACCGGCAGGGGCAAGCATACTGCAGAAAAAAAAACCGGCACCTGTAAACAGTGCCGGAATTCGGTGTGGTGCTTTGAGTCCTTACAAGGACAGGGTCAGGCTGACAGGGCGGGTTCAAGACCCCGGTAAGCCGCTGCCGGTTCTTCGTAGGGTGTAAGGTAACTGGTATGTATACAGGTTTCGAAAAGGTTTCGTGAGATTGTCTCGCTGCTGCGGATCACCATGCCGTTTCTTTCCCGGACAATTTCCACCTGGAGTTCATCATCAGTTTCACCAAGAACGGTCAGGTATGCGGTTTCTTCACCCTTTACTTTGTACTGTCTCATGTTTCTATGCCTCCTTTTTGATTATCGGCCCCGGGGAAAAAGTGTTTACCCTTTTACAAAGTCTTTTACAGGAAGCACTCTTGCCCTTCATGTCATCAATTCTTTACAATGAGTACTGAAATCCAGAAACCGGAGAAACCCTAATGGACCTAGATTTTTCCATACCCAGGCTCGGTGAGGCGAAAATAAAATCCCCCATTCAAATGTCTACAACCTACGGGGACAATATCGCGAATTATGTGACTGACGATGAGCATATCCTCTACGATATCGAGGCCAGACCGGGGATGTCCCTTCCCGACGTGCCCCGAGAACTCATGCTGGAAAAGGCCGGTCCCAGGGAGAGCATTTTTTTCAGCCCTGCCCACGTCCACGCGGGGATTGTCACCTGCGGCGGCTTATGCCCGGGTCTTAATAATGTCATACGCGCCATCGTCCGTACCATGTGGTTCCGTTACGGGGTCCGGCGGATAACAGGCATACAAAACGGGTACAGGGGCTTTTTACCGGAGTATCATATTCCCACCAGGGAGCTTACCCCGGAGGTAGTGGATTCCATCCACACCAGAGGAGGCACCATACTGGGAACGTCCCGGGGTAACGGGGCAATTGCTGATGTGTGCGATGCAATTTCACGGATGAACCTGAACATCCTGTTTACCATCGGCGGAGACGGCACCCAGAAAGGAGCCTTCCTCATCGCCGAGGAAATGGAGCGGCGGGGTCAGAAACTGTCGGTCATCGGAGTACCCAAAACCATCGACAATGACCTTTCCTTTGTACAAAAAACCTTCGGGTTCGAGACGGCGGTGTCTAAAGCCGTTGAGGCGGTTTCATCCGCTCATATCGAGGCCCATGACGCCATAAACGGCATAGGGCTGGTAAAGGTCATGGGGCGGGAATCGGGGTTCATCGCTGCCCATACCACCCTGGCCATGAACGATGTGAACTTCACCCTTATCCCGGAGCTGGATTTCGACCTTGAAGGCAGCAACGGGCTGTTTGCCCACTTAAAGGCGCGCCTTGAACGGCGTCATCACGCGGTCATCCTTGTCGCTGAGGGCGCGGGGCAGGAACTGATGGCCAGGGAGCAGGAACTTCCTGACGGTACCGACAAATCGGGGAATAAACTCCTCGGCGATATCGGACTGTACCTCAAAACCCGGATCAAACACTATTTCGACGCAATTGATATGGAAGTGTCCATCAAGTACATAGACCCCAGTTATATGATCAGAAGCGCCCCGGCAAATCCGAACGACGCCATTTATTGCGCGCGTCTGGGCTCCCATGCGGTCCACGCAGCCATGTCGGGGCGGACCCGCACCCTGATCAGCCAGTACAACAACCATCTTGTGCATATCCCCATGAAGATGGCCATTTCCAAACGGAATTCTGTCGATCCGGAAAGCTCCCTGTGGCGGGATGTTCTGGAGGAAACCCATCAGCCGGTGCTCATGAAGAACGGCCTATGACCCGCAGACCTACCATTCTGATTCCGTTTCAGTCCGGCGCGTCCTGTCCCTCCTGCCAGGATATTTTCGTGTACCTCCGGCCGGAAACCAACGGTATCCAGGTGGAAAGCAGTATCATGAAGGTTGTCCAGCGCAATCCCCTGTATCTGGAGAACATGCAGCTGGTCTATCTTGCCAATCTGCCCGGTGATTTCATGAAAGAGAAGCGGATTGTGGAGCACCATTACCGGCTTAAAATCCAGTTTTGCATTCAGGGAAAGCGGGCTTTTACCCAGCACATGCAGACCGCATTCGAAATTTACTACGACGAGGATTTTGAAAAGGCCTCGGTACTCGGGGGTTTTGAAGCCCTGGACATCTTGGGTATGAGCGCCGAGCAGCTGAGCAATCTCTGGGTTGACCGGAAGAATATTCTTGTCATTAACGGGCAGAGTATCAAAAAGTACCAGGACCACTACATCATCAATTACGACATTCCGGCCCTCATAGAAAAAAACGATGTTGAAACGGATATCGCCGTAATGGTGTTCCGGACCAGGCTCGGATACCCCGACGTTCACCGGATGATCGGAGAAATGGGCCAGACATTGCGTGATGAGGGACTCCTTCCGGCCCACATGCCTCTGGCGCGGGCCTTTCATTACACAAAAGGCCCCTTTGAGCAAATCAATGACGCCATGGGCTATCTGTATAACGAAAACGCAGAGCTCATTCCCCTGGAGGAAACCCATTTCATGGGATACCTGCTGAACAAAGGGTTCACCGTCGACGAAATTCGTCAGGCTGTCCTTCACCCGATCATGGGGTTCCGGATCGCGCCGACGGTGGTCCTGGAAGACAACCTTCTTGCCTACACCTTTGACGACACCTACGAGGATGCGATGCGAAAGTTTTCTTCCATTGCGTATCAGATGACCTGATACAAGGGAAGTAAACTACCTTTTGGTAGGTATACGCGGTATAGATGAAAAATTTGTAGTTTTTTTGTCCCAAATACCCTGGTCTGCTCTTGAAGAAATCCGATATTTTGTCTACATTGGCCCCGTATTTTTGCCATTCCGTGTCAAAAGTATCCAATATCACGAAAATTCTGTAACCTCTTTAAGCTACTGCTGTTTGTTTATTGGTATGGGATTGTAACACAGGATATTGTGTGAAATAGGTTAAATACCTAAAAAATATCCAATATGCGATCCCATATACTGGAATGCGTTCCAGTAATGTGATACAGTATCAGTACAAGATACTTTTTTCATACTGGGTGTTAACGGAATCCGAAATAGTTCCGTTAACTTACGCCCGTTTCATTACTTATTTCCCCTCAGGGTTTACCTCCTTTCCCTGGGGGCTTTTTTTTACCCGAACAAAAACTCCTTGCTTTTCCAAGCGGCCTGTTTTGTAGTACCCTTCAAAGCACTATGCGTTTTCTTCATACCTCCGACCTGCACCTGGGGCACCGGCTCTGCGACCGCGACCGTCTTGATGAGCATGCCCTCTTTCTTGACTGGCTTCTTGCTGCTGCGGGTGAGCAATCAGCGGATTACCTCATTCTTGCGGGGGATATTTTTGACACCTCTGTTCCCTCTAACGCCGCTTTGCGGCTTTATTACCGTTTTTTGGCTGCCTTTCCCCGTTTCGGCATCAAAGGGGCCCTGGTTATCGGCGGTAACCACGACTCCCCCTCGGCTTTGAATGCTCCCCGGGACCTTCTTGAGGTCCTGAATGTCCATGTCAGGGGTGTCGTAAGCCCGGATCCGGCGGATGATGTGGTTGTCATAGAAGGCCTCCGGGGTGAGCGGGTGGCATGTGCGCTGGTGCCCTATCTGCGGGAACGGGACATCCGCGCGCCAAAGGGCGGGGAATCCATACCAGAACGGGATCAGGGAATCAGGGAGGGCATCCGGCGGCGGCTGTCCGCCACACAGGAAGCCCTTTCGGCCCGTGGGGCGGACGCGGCACTGGTTATTGCCCATCTGTTTACCGCCGGCTCCCGGGAATCCGGCGGCGAGCGCGATCTGTATGTGGGTAATCTGGGCCACATCCCCCTGTCTGACCTTCCCGCGGGTGCTGATTACACCGCCCTCGGTCATATTCACCGCTGCTCGTGGCCCGGTACAGGTGTACGGTATGCCGGATCACCCCTCGCCATGGATTTCGGCGATACTTCCCCAAAAAGTGTCACCATTGTAGATCTGCCCTGTCCGCATACTGATTCCGGCCCGGGCGGGGAGAAGCTCTCTATTACCGAGGTTCCGGTCCCCGCATTCAGAAAGCTCATACGCTATGCCGGGACTCCGGAGGAGATCCGGGAAGCCATTGGTTCTGAAGATGCCTCGGCAGCAGGTCCTTTAGGGATATGGGCCGAAGCCCAGGTCCAGTTACGCGTTCCGGACCCTCAGGTGACCGCGGCACTGGAAGACGAGTTTTGCCGGAAGGGCATAGAACTGCTTCGGGTGCAAGTCGTTCTGCAGGATCAGGAAAAACCGGTATCCGGCGGTCCCGGAAAGCCCCTGGAGGACATTTCTCCCCATGAAATGTTTGCCCTCAAATGCCGGCAGCGCTCCATGGAACCCGATGAAGCCCTCCTTCTGGCATTTGATGAGCTTCTGGACGAGGTTCAGCGTGAAGGCGGAGAGGAGAACCCGGGTGAAGATTGAATGTCTGGAACTGCTCAACCTCAACAGTCTGAAAGGTCTTCATAAAATAGATTTTGCCGGAGGGCTGCTGGGGGACGCCGGTTTGTTCGCCGTGACCGGGCCCACAGGGGCCGGTAAAACAACGGTGTTCGACGGGGTATGTCTGGCTCTCTACGGACAAACCCCGAGGCTGCTCATTAAGGATTCCAAGGATAGAAAGACCCGGCGGGAGGAAATTGTCACCCGGAACTGCGTCGAGGCCATGAGTGAATGCACCTTTACGGTGAGCGGCACCCGTTACCGTTCCCGGTTTGAGGTTCACCGGGCGCGCATGAGCCTGGAACGGGACTTTGTGGAAGGGACCATGGTCCTGTCCCGTGAAAACCCCGAAGGCGGTTATACCATCATAGAGGATAAACTAAGTTCAGTCCTGAAAAGGGTTGAGGATATCACGGGTCTTTCCTTTGAACGCTTTACCCGGTCCATCATGCTGGCCCAGGGGGAATTTGACGCTTTTTTAACCATTCCCAGTTCTGAACGGGCGGAGCTTTTGGAAAAACTTACCGGGACCTCGGTGTATTCACGCTTATCGGCTGCAGCTTTCAGGCGTTTCGGCGCAGAACGGGACAAGCTTGAGCAGCTGACCGCCGCGCAGGACGGCCTGAATCTGTTAACTACAGAGGAGCGCTCAGCCCTGGAGGACACTATCCGGAGCAATGCCGAAAGCATGGTCCTTATTGATGAGGGAATCGCCGTTCTTCGCGGGTATCTGGATCTGTACGCATCCCGGGAGGAACAGCAGAAGGAGCGGGAGTCCCTCCAGGCCCGGGAAGATGTCCTTGCGTCCCGTGAGAAGGAGATGGACCAGAAGGCAGCCAGACTCGCCGATGCTGCCCGGGCCGAGGAGCTGCGTCCCGGGTTAGAAAGGCTGGAGATCTACCGAAAAAGGACGGAAACCCTTGAGAACGACCTCCGGCGGACAGAAGAGGACCTGTCGGTCCTTTCCGCTGATATCGAAACGACGAATGACGACATTGCTGCACAGACCGCCGATCTGACCGGGGCGGAACAAAAGGACAGGGAAAACAGTAAGCGCGCATCAGAGGCAGAAGTCCTGGAGGGGGATGCGGAACGGCTGAAAACCCTCATTAATAAAAATCGTGAGTCTGTCAACCGGCTTGAAGAGCAGAGTGAAGACGTAAGAAACCGGATCCGGGTCCTGACCCTCGAACTGGACGAGGACCGGCGCTCGGTTCAGGAATATGAAGACTGGGTGTCGGAATATCCCAAAGGGTCCGAATTACTGGCGAACTGGCCGCTGATTACCTCCCGCCTTGAACATCTGCACCAGCTGAAGGAGGCCATCGGGCAGGCTGAGACGGACAGCGAGGCCCTTGAGGCAGAGCTGTCGCTGTGCTCCGGCGAACAAAAAAGCCTCAACGACCGGGAACAGCGTCTTGCCCACCGTCTGATACAGCTGAAAGAACGGCTTAAGGCGGTGAATGAGGCCATGGAAAACGGCCTCCGGGCGGAGAAACGGCTGTCGGTCCTGGAAAGCCGGATGGACCTTATACGGCAGCTGGGTCTCCTTGAGGATCAACACCGCAGTGCCCGGGAAAAGGTTACAGAAATTGAACAGGCGCTGAATGACCTCAACGGCAAAATCAAGACCATCACTTCGGCGGTGACCGAACCGGAGACAGTGGCAATCCTTGGACGGGCCCTCAGGCGGGAATTACGCCGCGGTAAACCCTGTCCGGTATGCGGCAGCCGTGAACATCCCCAGACAGACCAGGGGGAGCTTGATTTCCATCCTCCCGGTGACAGCACAACCACAGTGGAACTGGTAGGGCAGCTGGAAGAATTGACCCGTCTGGAGACTGAACATTCCGTGCTTGTATCCCGCCTGGACGGGGCCCGGTCCGAAGAGGCTGCAGCCCTTGAACGCCTGAATGAGCTGACTGGAAGGGACAAGGACGGCGTGGGGGATCCTTTAGAGCTTCAAAAAGATTATGACCAGGCAAAAAAATCGGTATCTGCCATTGACGGGCTCCGTTCCGAGCGTTCACTGCTGGAAACAGAGCTGGAAAAACAAACAGAAGACCTTGATGCTGTACAGAAAGAGGCGGCGGCCCTGGTGGCCCGTATTCAGGCTGCCGGTATACGTTTAGAGGAGACGGAAAAACGCCGTAAGAAGGATGAGGCCGACTGCCGTGAGGCTGCTGAATTCCTTGCTCCCTGGGGACCTGCTGATACCCTTGCCGCGGCTTATTCCCGCGGGCGGACCCTCGAGGATGCAGCACAGAAGGCAGCTGAGCTCGCTGCGGGCCGGGAAAAGGAAATTCTCGTGTTACAAGAGAAGAACAGCTCTCTGGCTGGAAGTATCGCGGAAAAGACAGAAGAGACATCCGAGGCTGAAACCAGGGCAAAGGCGGTCCTTCTCCGCATAGAGGAACTGACCGGCGGCGTGACGGCGGAAGACTTCCGGCGGGCCTCCAGGGCCGCCCTGGAAAGAATACGGTCCGGGCTGCAGGAACTCCACAAACGGGCAAGCGGGATGGAGGGTCGGCAGAAGGCCCTGGTGCAACAGCATGAAGAACTGCACGCCGCCCTAGGCAAGGCGCGGAGTGAATTCAGTGAACAGGAAGCCGCCATATTCCGTGATGCTGCAACAAGCGGTTTCAGCAGCCTGGCCGCAGTAAATGAGTCCTTGCTCGGTCCTGATGAACGCGGTGTTATTGCAGCGGATCTTGAGGCCTACCGCGGAGAGCTGCACACTCATAAGGGGCAGCTTTCCGCCCTTGAAAAACGCATGTCACAGACGGAAACCCGGCTTTCCGCCGCGCCCCCCAGGGAAGATATATCCGAGAGCCTGTCGGCAGAAACCGCGCGCCGGGACGAGCTTCTGACAGAAAATGGTGCTGCCCGGGAGCGGCTGGGCCGGGACGAAGAAATCCGCAGGAAGTATGACGCCCTGGCGGAGGAGATTACGACACAGAAAAGTCACTACGAGGTATGGAACCTGATGAACTCCCTTATCGGCAGTAAGGACGGGCGGGTGTTTCAGCGCTTTGCCCAGTCAGTTACCCTGGACAGGCTCCTTGAGCGGGCGAACGCCCATCTGGCCAGACTGGCTCCCCGGTATGTATTGGGCAGGCGGGATGAGGAAAACCTGTCATTGGAAATAACCGATACCTGGCAGGGGAGCGTTCAGCGGCCTGTTACGACCCTCTCCGGGGGCGAGACCTTTGTGGTCAGCCTGGCCCTGGCCCTGGGGCTCTCCGGTCTGGTGAGCAAACGGCTGGCAATCGAGACCCTGTTTCTGGATGAGGGCTTCGGCACCCTGGATGCTGATTCTCTGGAAACAGTCCTTTCCGTACTGGAGACGTTCCGGGCCCAGGGCAAGCAGATAGGAATCATCAGCCATGTGGAGGCCCTGAAAGAGCGGATTCCTGCAAAAATTGAGGTAGTGCCCCTGGGTAACGGTCATTCCAAAATCGTGGTTCCCGGCATGGGAAGCGGTGAGTGACAGATGGAAGCTTCTGATATGAACAAGAACTACCCTGTAGTGTTTTTCGACGCCGATGATACACTTTTTGATTATCAAGCCGCAGAGGCTTACGCCCTGTCACAGGTCCTTAGCCTATCAGCCATAACGGTTGAGGAGGATATCCTGAAAGCCTACCGGGACATAAACAGCCGGCTGTGGCGGCTGAAGGAGGAGGGCCGGATTGCCACCGAAGAGCTGCGGGTCCTGCGGTTTAAACGCTTGTTTGAAACCCTGGGCCTCGGTCCTGAGGGGGCCTGGGAGGAAGCCTCAACGAGGTATCTTGAGTTTCTGGGAAACGCCGGGTTCCTGATAAAGGGCGCCGAAGAAGTGTGCCGTGTGTTTTTTTACGGGGGAGTGCGTCTGGTTCTGGTTACCAACGGCATTAAGGAGGTCCAGCATTCCCGTCTGGCTGTCTCCGGCCTGGGCTCTTTTTTTAACAAGGTGATCATTTCCGACGAGGCGGGCGCGGCAAAGCCTGCCAAAGAGTTTTTTGATTACACGTTCCGGGTCTGCGGTCTTTCTGATGCTGCCCGTGTCCTGCTGGTCGGGGATTCCATCACCGCCGACATAAAAGGCGGCAATGATTACGGTATCGACACCTGCTGGTACAATCCCCGGGGGCTTCCTCATCCCCAGGATATTGTGCCGCAGTATCAGGTTTCAGATCTGGAAAGCCTGAAAGCCCTTGTGTTTACTCAAGCGATTTAAGCATCTGGTAAAAATCAGATCCCGAAACTGCCTGCCAGGGAATGAAGTTTTTACCGTCTGCCAGGGTCATGAACTCCCATTCGACGCATCCCAATACCGAATCGAACCAGGGCGCGGTAATGGGCACATCATCTATTGGGCTTGCATCTTCGGCGAACATCACACTGGAATACATGATAAGCAGTCCCGGCTGGGCGCGGTATACCGAGTTCAGATGCCACAAGAACCAGGCTGCTGTACCCCGGACCACCCGGGTCTGGGGGGACAGTTCCATCACTTCCGGTGCAGGAAGGAGACCCCGGCCCATGACCGCGGGGAAAATTTTTGCGGTTTGCCACGTATCACCGCCGGTAAGAAAGTCCAGGAGGCTTGTGGATTCCTGGGTAAGATCAAGGGCCTCGGCCCAGGTTATTTCACTTTTCCCTGCAAGCTCTGCGGCGGCGGGGGAGGTTTCCTCATCGAGGTTTACCAGGTTCCAGGCCTGGTCGCGAAGAGACCCATAGGTCTGGGCATAATAGGAGGGCAGCATCTGAAGGGATTCGTCAAAACCGGCCACTGCCTCCCGGTAGGATCCGGCGGCATAATGGACAAGGGCCTTTTCCAGAATAATCAGGCCCGGGTCCCCGCTCAGGCGCCCGGCTGTCTCAAGGTCGGTAATTTTCTGAGCCGGATCTGCTGTAAGCCGGGACTGGAGCACGGCGGCGGCAGGTTCTCCGGGTGAAAGGGAAAGGGCGGTCTCAAGGCGGTCCCGGGCTTCCTTCGGTTTGTTCTCCAGGACAAACAGCCGCCCGGACCAGGCGGCAAGACGGGCGATGAACACCGTATCCTGTACCGGCCGGCTTTCAAGCTCATCGGTAAAGGCCCGGGCCTTTGCAAGGTTACCGGAGGACGGGTCCATGTCCAGAGGGATGATGAGTTTTTCCAGTTCCTCAAGCTCGGTTTCAAGAATATCATCTGCAGTGTTGACCATCTGGTCTTCCTGCAGCGTCGCACAGGAGAAAAGCGCGGCGATCAGCACACATACAAGGCTCACCCGGCCATAGAGCTTCATTCGTCCCATTGCAAAAACCTCCTATTTAAAACGCCAGCCGTACAAGGTGTTGTCAAGACCGGCTGATACACAGTCGGTGTATCCGTCTCCTTCAAGGTCGCCGATCCAGGGAGTCCCCCAGCCTTTTACCGGAAACCCGGGCAGTGGTGCAAAATCCCGGGAAAGGCCGTAGAGCAGATTGCCTTCGCCGGAGATGAAAATCCGGGGATTCTCTATGCTTTTTTCCCCTCCTGTTTCGACGATCAAGGTACCGTTTTTCGCCGCAAGGCCCTGGAGTTTCCGGGAGTCATACATGGCGTCCATGCCCACCCGGAACACCGAGCCGTCGGATGCCAGTGCCCACAGGTAGGTGCCGTCCCATACGGGCTGAAGGTAAAAAATACCCGGGAGGCTGACGGGAAATCCGGCGGCAGCCGAACCGTCTTCTTTCAACAGGGATAATTCTCCTGCCTGAGTAAGAAAGGCCAGGTGGAGGTCCCTTTTATAGGTGAAGGGAAGGGGAGACCCGAAGGCTATGCCCGATACGCTGACCGGCCAGCCGTCCTTGACGCTGCCGTCGGTATCGGTGAGCCACAGCTTTCCCGCGAAACTTTTAGGATACATGGCCATGACCGCCTTCCGGCCGGAACCGGAGAACGCCGGTGCTGACCGGAGTACCTGGGTGAAGGGCAGGCTGATGCGTTCCTTTGTCCCTTCTTTCGTTATCCGCCACAATGAAGCGTCGCTGCCTGTGATGTATAACGCGCCGTCGTGGACCACCGGCGCCGCGGATACAGGGATGCCGGTCGCAAGGGGAAACCCTTCCACGGGGGAAAGCCCGCCGTCCAGAAGGGCCGCCACACCCCGTTCCGACAAGGTCCATACTGCCGGAGCGTTCAGATCGGTCGGGGGCTCCTGGGAAAAGAGGGCCGCATACAGGGGATCCGAGGCTTCATAACGGAGAGTCTCACCGGTGTGGTAGTTCCTGCTTTCGAGGACTTTACCGTTGACGGTGTATAAAAACCGGGATACCGTTTCGCCTTTCAGGGATAGTACATTCACTGTACTGCCTATCCGTCCCTGAATTTTTACGGGAAATCCCCCAAGGGGAGTGGGATTCATGGAACGGGTGGTACGGGCGGAGAGGCTCAACTGAATGCGGCTGTCATGAACCGACATTTTTGCCAGTCCTTTTCCGTAGAGTTTCAGAACCTGGGCCAGGGCATCGTTTCCTTTCAGGAAAAAGGGTACCGAACGGTCAAGGGAATAGAAGAGGCTCAATCCCGACTCGTCGGAGGTTCCTGTGGAAAGTCTGTCCCATGTTTCTGTGCGCAGAAGGGTTGCGTTTCTGCGGCGGGCGGTAGCCGTCTCCAGGAGGTTCTCCGGCGATTCCGACAGGAGAAGGAAGCCGTTTTCCACAAGATAATAGGGCGACGGGATGCGGATATCCCAGATGGACAGAATTCCTGCAAGGAAGTCGGGCATGCGTATTCGCGGGACGCGGACCCCGTCCAGGACAACCGAGTTGTCGCCGGAGAGGGCAAAGGACGAAAGAAGGGACTCGAAAACCTGTTTCCGCGCCGCTTCGTTGGCTATCCGTATGGCGAATACAGGTTTCGGACGGCCTTCCAGACCGAACACCGCGGTTTCCTCGCCGGTCCAGCTGTAGAGAAGATCGTCGATGGAAACACCGAGGAGCATGCTGCTGGCGGTATCTGCCCGGGCCAACAATGTGCCGAGTGCAGGCCCCTGTACCGCCTGTGCCAGATCCACCAGGTCCCGTACCGATGCCATGGACATGATCGTCGCGTACTGGGTTGTGGACGGAAGAATATCAAGAATGGCGGGAACATAGGATTCCCTGTCCAGGAGGGTATTGAGCTGAGGTATGCGGGTTGCCACCCTGGAGCCGATATGTATCAGGATGCGGTCTTCTTCCAGGGTTACCGCGGCCTCAGCGGTTTCCCCCAGGGCAATGTGGGACAACAGCTCGTTGATCTTTGGGTCCTGGTACATGAACATCGAGATAAGGGACTCTCCCCTTACCTTGATACCGGCATCAAACCCGGAAGACTGAAACCGCTGGGGTTCGGAATTTTCCGCGGTATCTGAAGGGGGTGTTGATTCACTCAGAATGGCTTCAATGGCGTCGCGTGAATCGGCCACGACAGCGAGGTTGCGGTACAAACCGATGTAGACCGTGGAGGCGTTGTCTGGCCGGTACTCGAACCGGGACAGTTTTCCCGCCTGCACGTAGTAAAGGCCGGGAATGTTCATGCGGGACACCACTGCCGGGACTATTTTAAGGAGCGCCGAAGCAAAGCCCAGGTCCCAGCTGAAAATATAGGCGCCGTCGTCATATACCGCACCGTCCATATCGCCGTTCAGGGCCGCCTTTAACAGGGGATTCGCGAGTATCCTGCTTTCCGCAAGGCCTCGCACTACAGGTGCCGCAGCAGAGAACTCGGGAAGGGACAGTATCTCTTCCAGAGCCTGATGCCGGATCAGGCGGTCGGCTGAGCTCACAGGATTTGGAACATGAAGATACGCTATGTGCTCACCCGGCAGTACCGAGAACGGGGATACCCGTCCAATGAGTGTCAAAAGGGCAGCTCCCAGGGGGAGGAGTACAAGAAGTACAAGAATCACAAGAATAGTGTTTCGAGCGCGGTGTGCGCGCGGTGTCGTATTTTTTCCCATACCTCTGATTTTTACCCGAAACGGTCAAAAGGTCAATTGTATTTCCTGGCCCGACCGGTCAAGGATGGCGGTAATGCAATAAAAATGCCCTATCCTCAATACTGACCCTGTGTTGTATGTTACCATGGAGCATACAAGAGAATACAAAGAGGTTAAAAGAAGATGATTCAAAGGATATGCACTCTGTGCGCAATTGTTCTCACATTTAGCGCGTGTATGAGCGGTGCCGGTCTGACAGAAGTTCCCGCGACGGAGGTTAAGGCCGAATATTCAGTGTTTACCGATGACGGACCCTCCTTGCGGGAGGCGGCAGATGCCCGGGGCCTCAATTTCGGTGTCGCGGTTATTCCCGGCCGGTTCCGCCAGCCTCTGTACGGCGGTACCCTCATCGGGAATTTCAATTCCATGACCGCGGAAAACGTCATGAAGTGGCAAACCATTCATCCGGAACGGAACCGCTATGATTTCAGCGAGGCGGACCAGATCATTGATTTTGCTGCAGAAAACGGTATGACCGTACGGGGGCATACTATCATCTGGCATAACCAACTGGCTAAATGGGTGACCGACACCCAATGGAGCCGGGACGAACTGATCGAGGTCATGCGGGAGCACATCTTCGCCGTGGCTGGCCGCTATAAAGGTAAAATCCTCGCCTGGGACGTGGTCAACGAGGCCATCGACGGCAGTAATTACCGGAAATCCCTGTTTTACAATGTGATCGGGCCGGAATACATTGCCATGGCCTTCAGAATGGCCCACGAGGCTGATCCCCAGGCGCGGCTTTACTACAACGATTACGGCGTATCCGGACTGGGTGCCAAGTCCGATGCCATGTATGCCATGGTAAAGGAGCTCCTGGATGACGGTGTTCCCATTCACGGTGTCGGGTTACAGACCCATATGAGCATGCAGTGGGATTTTTCCTATGACAGCATGCGCCGCAACATGGCCCGTTTTGTCGATCTGGGTCTGAAAGTGGACCTGACCGAGGTGGACGTACGGATGGAACTGCCGGTTACCAATGAGAAACTTGCCGAACAGGCGGACCGCTACAAACGGCTTATGGAAACCTGCCTGGAGTTTCCAACCTGTGACACCTTCATAATATGGGGCTTGAGCGACAGTGCGTCCTGGATTGAGTACACCTTCAATGGAATGGGCTCGGCGACCATTTTTGATACCCATTATCAGCCGAAGCCCGCATTTTTCGGGGTACGGGAAGCACTTGTCAACGGTCCTCCGGCCCGTGACGGCGACCCGGATGCTCCAGTGGTTCAGCGCCGTGCTGTTCCGCCCTTCATTGCCAGCGAAGCAGCCGAGGTCCCGGTTCTTGACGGGGCGGCCGGTGAAGATGAATGGGGAGGCGGCATAGTCTATCCCCTGGGGTTTAACCAGCTTTCACCCCGGGATTTGAGGGATACCGGCAGCGTGGCGGGTACCTGGACCGCTGTGTACAAGGGGAACACTCTCTACGGCCTGCTCACCCGGGAAGACGACATCACCTATACCGGCGACAGAAGTTCCTGGGAGAATGATACCCTGGAAGTGTTTTTCGACATGAACGGGACGTTTGTGCAGCTCCGCACCCTCATCGGCCAGGATTTCCAGGCAGTGAGCTATGAAGGTCCAGCCAGGGCGGTGTGGAGCGATGACGGGCGCGTCTGCGAGTTTTCCGTTGTACTCCCCGATACAGGTCTTGCGAATATGCTGTGCGGCTGGAATATTGCCTTAAGCGACAATGACGGTTCGGGACGTACCGCCCAGCTGTATCCGGTGAACGGCATTAATGACAGCTACACAGGAGTGAACCTGGGGAGCCTTAAGTTCGAAGGGACTTCACCCCGTCCGCCGGAAGCCGCAAGGATCACATATCCCTTCAAGGCGGCGGCGCGGGCCGGTATCACCGTCGACGGGAACTGGTCGGCAGCGGAATGGGGTAACACCGTCTCCTATCCGTTTCTGTTCAACCAGCTGAATCCGGACAATCTCTGTCCTCCCGTGGATGATGCGGACCTGTCGGGGGGCTGGGGAATCGCCTGGGACGGTATAACCCTCTACGGGTATGTACACCGCCGCGATGATATCACCTATACCGGCGCTGCCGATTCCTGGGAGAACGATTGTGTCGAGGTGTTTATCGACGCAGCCGGAACGTTTGCCCAGCACCGGATTCCGGCCGGGAAGGACTGGGAAGACATGCCTTCCGCGGGAGTAAGAACCGCCGCGTGGAGCGC
>JAFGQL010000081.1 GCA_016935695.1 Spirochaetales bacterium | reverse complement strand
GATAAAACGCCGGATGACTTCCTTGGCGATCACATCCAGGCCGATCGTCGGCTCATCCAGAAACACAATACGCGGGCTGTGGAGCATGGCCATGATGAACTCGCACTTCATCCTCTCGCCCAGGGACAGTTTGCGGGTAGGCTGACGGACCAGGTCTTCAACGCCGAGCATTCCCGTAAGGGCTTCAAGATTGGCCTTGAATTCCCTGTCCGGCACTCCGTAGATGGCCTGGTTCATTAAGAAGGAATCAAGGGGAGGAATATCCCAGATGAGCTGGGACTTCTGACCGAATACCGCGCCTATATTCTGAACGTACCTGCGGCGCTCCTTCCAGGGAACCATGCCCATAACCGAAGCCTCCCCGGAGGTCGGATACAAGACCCCTGTAAGCATTTTCAGGGTCGTGGATTTACCGGCGCCGTTGGGGCCAATAAACCCCACCAGTTCACCTTCACCAATTTCAAGGGAAAGGTTTTTTACCGCATGGACTTCCTGTGCCTGCCGACGAAACAGACTCAAGGTTATATCCAGAAAACTGCTGCCACGCTGATAGGTTGTATAGGTTTTCTGCAAGTTGGACAGACGGATCATCCTAGCCTCCCGCGCCGGTGTATTTTTTTACCATGTATTTCCAGAATCCCAAAGCCGCAGCAGCAAAACAGCACACCGCAGCCATACTTCCCCACAACCAGGGCTGGGGCCTGCCCAGAAGGGCCCGGGCGGGAAACAGGGCCACCATGGCCACAGGAAGGACAACCGCCGTCACCAGCTGAAATACAGAAGTAAAAATGGATCCGGGGTATTTCGCGAATTCAAGGAGTGTTTCCATGAGCTCCATCAAGCGTGAGTTCCCCACCCACACAAAAAGGGTTCCCGCCATGATGAGGGCAAGGCTGAACATCATGGCAAGAGAAAGGGAAAACAGCAACAGGAACGACAACACCCCAGAAAGCCCCGGTGCAGGCAGCCGCGAAAGCACAAAAATGAAAAACGCTAACCCTCCGGCAAAACGGCCGAAGCTCTGTATGTCGATATTCATGGTCATGCATACAAGGATTTCCGACCGCGGTTTCAGCAGGGTCAGTTCAAAGATTCCTTCGCGCACCTGCTGGTGTACCGTCCAGACAAGGCCCCAGAAAAACGGCTGGGAAATCCCCCGGCTCAACAGAAAGACCGACTGTATCAGAAGCACCTCGAACAGGGACCACCCCGGGAATCCTCTGCCGTTGGTCAGACCGTAAATGAGGAAGGTCAGGAGCGGCGTGACGGCCTCGAATAACAGCATCACCGCGAGGCTGATGAAGAAATCACCCCGGTAGGCAATTCTGTTGGCGACAGCACTTTTCAAGCCCCGCTGCCAGATACGGAGAGTCTGGTTCACACCCCCACCCCCGTGTAGCGCTTGACGCCTAAAAGCCACAGCCCCTGGCCGATACACCACATGATGCACACCGCGGCGGCCTGTATGGCAATGATGACGGGAATTTCCAGCTTCATGCCCGCGAGTTCATAACTGCCCAGAAAAACCCTGGCCGGTACATAGGTCGTAAACTGAAAGGGCAGAAAAAACAGCAGTTTCTGCACAGGGGAAGGAAAGAAGGTCAGGGGAAGAAAAACGCCTGCAAGCACATCCCGGAAAAACGCAATAAGCGAGCGGATGCCGTCGGTACGCACCATCCAGAAGGCGATGATGCCGACACTGTAATTCAGGTAAAACATCATGAGAAATCCCAAAAAGAGGGACAACAGGGCCCATCCGGCATGTACCGGAAGGAGGACCATGTCAAATACCACGGCAAAGATAATCCAGATTGGAACAAACTCGACCAGGAAACCCAGGACCCGGTGCCCCACTTTCTGGGAAAAGGCAAAAAAGCGGTGATGGAGAGGACGGAGCATGAACGTGAGGAACGAACCGGTCCGGATATGCATCTGCAAATTCCAGTCGGCAAAGTCCATTGTGAGATAGTAAATGATGGTGGTCACGCCGTAATAACGGATCATTTCGGAAAGGCTGAACCCGGCAATCCCGTCCTGTCCCTGATAGACGGCAGTCCAGATAAAGCGCTGTACCAGAAAAAACACCGGTCCCACAAAGAGACTCAAGAGCATGTGACTCCGGTAGGCGGCCCATTCCTTGTAGGTAACAAAGGCGACGGCGCCGAGCATCCGGACCCTTCTTGTAAAAAACCCCATCCGTTTCGGAGGCCGGGAACCAGACACACGGGCAGTTTCTTCTGCGGAAGTATCGCCGTTTTTTTGATTGATCATTTTTGGCAAGGTCCCTTTTGTGTATCGCGGCAATGATAATACGGGCCGCGGCAGTGTTCAAGGACAAAAACAGGTATAGTCAAACAGGGAACACCGGTCTCCGCGGTTTTTACCTGGCCCGGGAGGAAAGCTCCTTCAGGACGGCATCGAGGGAAATTCCCTTTGCCTCAAGAAAAACCAGCAGATGATACAGGAGGTCGGCCGCCTCATAGACAATGTCTTCATCTTCTTCGGCCAGAATCAGCTCCACCGCTTCCTCTCCCAGCTTTTTCCGTATTTTGCCTTCTCCGCCTGCAAACAGATGGGTGGTATAAGACCCCTCGGGCATGTCCCGGCGGCGCTCTCTGACCACGGCAGCAAGAGCAGACAGCACGGTTCCCGTACCGGACACATCAACTTTCGCATTCCCTTCGGTACAAGGACCGGCGGCATCGACATCGCGCTCACGAAGAAAGGGTTCCTGACCGTCTGCGGCAGTTTCCAGAACCGCCTCGTACCAGCCTTCCTGTCGGGATATTCTGGAAAGACCAGCTTTTTCACCGAATTCTCCGTAGGGGATGAGCCTGCCGGTCTCGGGATGGAGACACCAGAGCTCCTTTTGCTCAAGGGATTTGTTGAATCCCTTTTCATTCTCCATTCCCACCGCCAGGATGCGGCCGCTCAAATCCCTGATAACCAGGGGATGTTCTTTCATGACTGGCGCCTCCTAAAAATCCTGCCGGGAACTGACACACTGATATTCGGCAACAGCTTTTTCAAGATCGACCTTTCCTTCGTAATAGGCTTTCCCGGTAATGATGCCGACGATACCGGGATGAACTGTGTTCTTCACCGCCTTGAAATCCTCATTACAGCTGATACCGCCGCTTAAAATAACCGGCAGACCGCCCTCATCGGCAATGCGGACCGTATTGGCAATATCCGGCCCCTCCAGGGTGCCGTCTCTTGAGATACTGGTATATATGATAGAGCTGACGCCAATGTCCCTTGCCCGCTTTGCAAGATCGCTGTCTTTCATGCCTGAACCCTCTTCCCATCCCGCGACTTTGACTTCACCGTCCAGGGCATCGATCCCGCCGATAAAATGCCGCCCGTACTTGGAAACCCAACCGGCGACAACATCCGGGTCCCGGACAAGAACAGTGCCCAGAATGAGCCGGTCAACACCAATGTCAAGGAGTTCGAGAATATCGTCTTCAGTTCGTATGCCGCCGCCTGCCTCAATGGTGCAGGATACCGCCTTCCGTACGCGCCGTATGGCATCCCTGTTGCTGCCCTGTCCCCGGGCGGCGTCCAGATCAACGATATGGATACGTTTGACCCCGGAGGCGGCAAACTTCAATGCAACCACCGCAGGATCACGCTGATAGCTGACCGCCCGGCCGTAATCGCCTTTGAATAATCTTACACATTCGCCGTTCAATATATCGATAGCGGGAATTATGAGCACATTGATCCTCCGGTGGTTCTCGTATTCTTGAGTGAAAAGCGTGCGCAAGTATACCAAGGATAGAGGAATAAATACAACAAGGACACCGGCAGGGACAGAGGCCCGTGACACCGGGTATACAATACATGTGTATGTGAAGGTAAAAAGCTGTTATACTGGTCTGCGATGAAATACGAACTGGAAACGATCCCCATCTGGGACACCTATGAAGAAGACCATGAATGCCCCTTATGCATTCTTGAGCAAAAAGCGGAACAGGGTTACATCGATTTTTATTTAGGCAGCTCGGTCATGAACCCGGAAACCCGGGTCGAGGTAAACAAAAAGGGGTTCTGCCCCGGGCATTTTTCACGCCTTTTCGCCTCACGGAAGAACCGCCACGGCCTGGGTCTCATAAGCCACACCCACATGAAGGCCCGCGCGGCATCCCTCGAAGGCATAGAAAAGCGTCTTATCGCCAGGTCCAGATTCGGACGTGGAGAATCCTTAAAAAAAATGGCGATTGACTATTCCCGCCTGCTGGCATCGGGAAATACGTCCTGCATGATTTGTGACCGCCTGGACTACACCCTCAAACGCTACACGTTTACTATTCTTTACTTATGGAAAAAGGACGACCAGGGTTTCAGGAGAAAATACAGCGAGTCAAAGGGGTTTTGCACCTGCCATCTTCCCGGGATACTGGCCATGGCGCCGGACGTCCTGTCCGGCAGCACCTATGCAGACTGGATAAAAGCAACAGTGGAAAACCAGCAGAAAAGTATGGAGCGGCTCGAAAAAGAAATATTCTGGTATACTCAGAAATTCGACTATCAAAACAACGATAAACCATGGGGCACCAGCAAAGACGCGCTGAACCGGGTCATTCAGAAACTCACCGGCATCATCCAGCGCGACGAATGACACGCCAACGAAGGCCAGCGCCTGCCAGCATGGGCACAAACCCGTTTACCTCATCAGGCGCCTGCCAGGGTGTTTTTTCCATTTCAACGGTTCCGCTGTTAAGGGGGAGAGTGTAAAACTCGGCACCGAACCGGGAAACGAAATCCTCCATCTTGTCGAGAGCACCAAGACGCTCAAATACTTCCGCGACCACGCTCATCGCCACCGGCGCGCAGAAAATTCCCGGCAGCGCATTTCCGGAAAGCTTGGACGCCTTGGGGTGAGGGGCCGAATCGGAACCAAAGAAGAACCTGGGATTTCCGCTTACCGCCGCAGCTGCCACAGCATCCCTGTCAGAAGGCTGTTTTATCACCGGCTTACAAAAATGATAAGGATTCATGTTGCCGCCGATCACATCATCGATGGTCAGGGCCATGTGATGGGGCGTCAGGGTAGCCGCGACAGTTGAAGGCATGGCTGCAACTGCCTGGACCGCCTCCTTGGTTGACAGATGCTCAAAGACTATCCGGAGCCTTGGGTAATGAACGGCAATTTTTTCAATCACAGGAATATAGGAAATCTCCCGGGTAAGTATCGGGTCTTCCGGCTGCTCGCCGTGAACACACAGAACAAGGCCCCATTCTTCCATGGCAGAAAGAAGGTCCTGTATCTGATCAATGGATGAAACGCCGTCCTGGGCGTTGGTGGTGGCCCCCGCAGGATACAGCTTCCCCGCGACACAGCCTGCGTCTTTCAGGGCGGACACCTCGTCCCCCGTCATGGAGGGCATGATCTTGAAACTCATCAGCGGCTGAAAATCAGGAGCAGCCTTCCGGATCTCTTCACGGTACGCCCTTACCCTGGAAGGGGTGGATACGGGAGGAAGAGTGTTGGGCATGACCAGCGCCCTGGCGCACCAGGCAGTACTGGAAGGCAGACAGGCTTTCAGGTCCGCTCCCTGGCGGACATGAAGGTGAAAATCGTCAGGTGCCCTTAATACCATATGCGCCGCGATCATCCGATGGGGATGATCTGATTCAGGTGAATTTCTTCAAACTGTATTCTGAGAGGTTCGGATATACCGGCGATGCTCATGGATCCGCCGCCTTTGTCAAAGTGTTTGAAGAACTTCAGGAGTTTCCCAATCCCGGCGCTGGTAATGGAAGGAACCTCACGCATGTCAAACTCGGCGTTTTTCACCTTTGAGTTTTCCATGATTTCCTGGAATGCGCTGGAAAGATCAGCGCCTCCTTCGGTATCGATGGCGCCGTCAATTTTGAAATACACCGTGTCGCCTTGAATTTTGGACTGCAGTACCATAGGGGCCTCCCTTACTTAATAGGAATAATCCGGTCCAGGTGAATTTCCCTGAACTGTTTTCTTAATCCTTCAGAAATTGCGGAAATACTCATGGTACCGCATTTCTGCTCCATAAACTTGTAAAAATTAATGAGCTTTCCGATTGCCGCAGAGGTTACGGTATTCACCGTGGCCAGATCGAAATCCACGTGCTGCACGTCCTCCCATTCCATCACCTTCATCAGAGCAACGGAGAGATCATGGCCGCTTTCGGAATCGATATTCCCCTCAATGGTCACTACTGCAGAATCTTCAAGCTGCTGGGTGGAAATCATCATAAGAAAACCTCCGGCTTTTTATGTTTCACCAATGTCACAGATTTTCCTCCGTCACTATATATTATTCGGTCAAAAACCCTTTTAATCAAGAAAATACCTTTCCCCGACGCTTTTTCCAGACATTCCACCGCGTCAGCCCTGTCCAGCTCGGCCTCAAAATCGAATTCAGGCCCTTCGTTCATAATGGTACACGCCGCCTTATCCCGGTCAATGCTCAGCTCAATGCTCACCCGCCGGGCGCTGTACATCTTGTCCAAAAGCCGCCTTGTTTTCTCCGCTTCGTAGGCAAGCCCCATGATATCCTGCTCTTTAAGGGCGGAATCAAGCTCCAGATTACCGTGTTCCACGGCGTTGATCAGCGCTTCCTCTATTGCAAGGACCGCCGCGTCCTTATCCCTGCCTTGAAAGCAGAATTCCCCCATCTCCAGCTGGCCGGCAATCAACTGGGCCACGGCCTGGACCTCTATCTCGTCGGTCTTCCACCGGTAAGACTGATGCATCACCCGTAAACCCCGGTGGACCGAAGCCTGGATTCTTCCTTTGAAAATGTTGCCCAATAGCCGTTGAATAGCTATGGAAAGGGATTCCTTTTCCAAAGGATGCAAAAAAAGCACGAACCCTTCCCGGCATAAAAGCTGAGAAAGGAACGAAGTGTGGCCAGGATCAACGCAGGCACCCCAGCTGTGCATGGGATACTCTACACGAAGCTGACGAAACAGGTTGAGGTCTTCTTCCGAGGAAATTCGCACCGCACACACAGAGACATCCGGCTTCCCGAGCCAGGAACGTATGGTGAGGGTGGTAACAGGGATTACCTGCAGCTGGCGCATACCCCGGGAAAACAGACCCACCTCCCCATCGGAGAAACCGTACACGTAAAAGGGAATTTCTTCTCGTTTCATACCCTACCTACTATCATAGTTGCAAAAGAATCGGCCAAGATCAACTAAATTCTTTTATACCAGGGCTATTCACCTTCAGGATGAGGCGGATTGCAGGACAGAACGACGGCAGGGGAAAGAAAAAAATATTCTTTTTTTTGCATACTGAGCAAATTCGGCATACAATACTAGATCGATGGAACTGCCAGAGCTTTCAAAGGAAGAAATTCAACACCTCATCGACGCGAAATCCAGGCTGGAGGAAAATGAGCGGAGGCTTCATGAAGAGCTGGAACTGGCTGCAGAACTGCAGAAAAGCCTTCTGCCAAGGGAGTACCCATCCGATCTTCCAGTAGAGATAATTCACCGGTACATGCCCTACCGTGAAGTCGGGGGCGATTTCTTTGATTTCATCCGGCTTGATACCCACAAAATCGGCATCATCATTACCGATGTTTCCGGTCACGGCATCGCGTCGGCTTTTCTAACCGCCATGTTTAAAAGCACCTTTGCCCATATCGCCCCCAAATGCGCAAGCGCTGCAGAGACAATGACGGCCCTGAACCGGGAACTATGCTCACTTGTACGGACCGACCATTATCTGACAGCCTTCTATCTGATTATCGATACAGAACACATGGTGTGCGAATACTGCAACGCCGGACACCCAAAACAGCTGCTCCTCCGGCATGACGGAAACATCAGCGAACTGACAAGTGTCGGTTTTTTCCTGGGAATGTTTGAGGGTACCGATTATGAAAACCGCCAGCTTGTGCTGGAAACCGGCGATACCCTGTGCTTATTCACCGACGGGATCATTGAAACTATAGACGAACATGAGACCCTGTACGAACGGGAACGGGTAGCCGCCGGCCTTGTAAAAACAGCCGGCAGCAGCCTGGAAACAACAGCAAACCATATAATGTCAGACCTTATCCAGTTCATGAGCACACCGGTCTTCAGCGACGACATTACCCTGCTGCTGATCCGGATGGTCGAGACTATTTGAATTTTACGGCAGTGCCCCAGGCGAGAACTTCCGCTGCACCCTGCATGACCGTCGCAGAAGAATACTTGATATTAACGACCCCGTCGGCTCCCAAAGCCTGTGCTTCGTCCACCATACGTTTTGTCGCTTTAGCCCGTGCCTCGTTCATCATTTCGCTGTACCCCTTGAGCTCACCGCCCACAAGAGTCTTGAGAGAATTGAGAATATCTATCCCCATGTGCCGCGACTGTATGGTCGCCCCTTTCACCATGGAAATGGTTTCCAGTTCCTTACCGCTGATAAAGTCAGTATTTACCAAGATCATCCTGATCCTCCTCGTGAATTTCTCTGAACCGTTCGTATGTCACAAATGCAAGAGCGGCAATCCCGCCGAGGGTCGCAAGAATAATGATTCCGCGGAGTATCGCCGAGATCGGCACATGGGAAAACACCCAGTAGTAAAATATACCAACCAGAATCATTCCCGCTCCAGCGACCAGCGCGGCAAGTGCTGCCGGTATAAAGTCTTTCATTTTACTGTTCATACGATGGCCCTCCTCTCTACTACTATGATAGTTGAGGATTTATTCAATTTAAAATATTATTTTAACACTGCGGAAAGCCATGAGATTACTGCTTGTAGAAGATGACCAGGGAATCGCCTCATTTGTGGAGAAAGGACTTAAAGAGGCCGGCTATGGGGTGGACCGCGTATCCAGTGCCGAGGAAGCCTATCCCCTCTTTACCCGGAACGACTATGACGCCGGCATTCTGGACATCATGCTGCCCGGCAATGACGGATTAAGCCTCCTTGAACGAATTCGTGCCGAAGGCATTGAAACTCCCATTATCATCCTGAGCGCCAAAAGAGAAGTAGACGACAGAATCCGGGGCCTGCAAAAGGGCGGCGATGATTACCTGACAAAACCTTTCTCCTTCGCAGAACTCCTTGCCCGGATTCAGGTGCTTCTTCGCCGAAAAAGCTCGAGTCTCGGCCCCGCAGAACTGAGCCTGGGTGACCTTACGATGAATCTCCTGACCCGGGAGGTGCGGCGAGCCGGCGCGGTAATCGATCTCCAGCCGCGGGAGTTCTCGCTTCTTGAGCTCATGCTCAAAAACCCGGGACGGGTATTGAGCAAGACCATTATTCTGGAGCACGTCTGGGACTATCACTTCGATCCCCAGACCAACGTGGTAGACGTGCTGGTTTCCAGGCTCAGAAGCAAAGTGGATAAAAACTACCCGAAAAAGTACATTCACACTATCCGCGGTGTCGGGTACGTCCTGAAAGAACAGGAATAGCAATGAAACACCTTGTAAGAAAGCTCTATTTCCGCCTGACAGTACTCTTTTCTTTCATTTTTCTGAGCGCCTTTGTTCTGTACAGCCTCTTCACCTTCAGCTTCCTGTATCAGTCCTTCGAACAGGAAGACGACCTTTTCTTTCAGCGTAAACTTCTTTCCTACTGGGCCAGCTACCAGAACCAGGGAGAGGGGGCGCTGTTCGCAGACCTGTACCGGGAAAACATCATATCCGGTGACCGCCCCTTTCTGATCCGCGCCGCAAACAGCAGGAACCAGACACTGTTTTTGCATTACCCCGATCCCTGGCGCGTTTACAACCTCAATTCCCTGGAAGAATACGAGATACAGGACTTTGCACGCAAGCTGATAGTCAGGGCGCCGGGAACAAACGAGGATCTGGAAATATTCAGCACCCTTTTTAATGAAAACCTTTTGATTCAGGTTGGAATATCCACCGGAAGAAGGACAGCGGTTATACGGAATTACCGGAAAAACGTGGTAATGTTCCTGTCGGTACTGGGGGTTCTGTGCATAGTAATCAGCACTGTACTCGCCTCACGTGCCCTCCAGCCAATAAAGTACGTGAACCGCACCGCCAGGGACATCATACGTACAGGAAACCTTAAGGGACGGGTACCGCTCAGGGGCAGCGGCGACGACCTCGATGAGCTGGGAGGTCTGTTCAACGCCATGCTTGAACGCATCGAAGTGCTTATTGACCGCATGAAAGACACAGTCAACGCGGTGGCCCATGACCTCAAGACGCCTCTTACCAGACTGAGGGGAACGGCGGAACTGGCCCTGCGGCCCGGTACAACGGAACTTGAAAGACAGGAAGCCCTTTCGGATGTGATAGAAGCCTCCGAGGAAATCCTGGTCATGCTCAACAGCATCATGGACATTAATGAAGCCGAAGCTGGCACCATGCGGCTCAGGATGGAATCCCTGGACCTGTGCGGCATCACGGAAGAGGTGGCCGACATGTACCGTTTTATTGCCGATGAAAAACACATCAGCCTGGACGTCATTCATCCGGAAAACATCCTGTCGATCCAGGGAGATTCCGGACGCATCCGCCAGGCAACAGGCAACCTCCTGGATAACGCGATTAAATATTCCCCGGAGCATTCATCCGTCCGTCTGTATGTGGAAAACACCTGCCAGGGCCCGGTAATCGCAGTGGAAGACGAAGGTCCCGGCATTGGGGAAGATGAGCGTGAGCTGGTATTCGGCCGGCTGTACAGAGGAAGCAGCGCAAAGGGCACAAAAGGAACAGGGCTGGGGTTAAGTCTGGTAAAAGCCATCATGGAAGCCCACGGCGGCACGGTTGAGGTGCACCCCGGAACAGGAGGAGGAACCCGGGTCGTTCTTCAGTTCCGGCACTCCGGCGATGGTACCTGCAACAGTACAAACATTACAAATCTGTAATATTCCTGAAAGAGTTCTGTAATACCTCTGTTGTATGTTCATATACAAGAACAACGAGAGGAGGTAAACAGTATGAACTCACGCACATTTCTCATACTCATAACCATCATGATGCTGCTTGGGCTGACAGGCCTTTCAGCCGACGGATACTCACGGGTTACCGTCCCCACCTACAGCGGCAGCAGTACCGGCTTTCTGGAAGCGCTTCAAAGCGCAAACCGGATGATTGCCGACAAAGTACTTCCAGTAGTCGTATCCATAGACGTTTCAAGCACCATTCGCTTTGAAACTCCACGGTATTCGTCTCCCTTTGATGCCTTTGAATTCTTTTTCAGGGACAGAAACGCGCCGCCTCAGCAGAAACAGGAAGAAGAAGAGGAACCTTCCTACACCGAAAGGGAACAGCGGGGAGCAGGCTCGGGAATCATAGTGCGGCGTGACCGCAAAACATATTATGTCATTACTAACAATCATGTCGCCGGCGAAGCCGACCGTATCGTGATAACCCTTTACAGCGGCGACGAATACAAAGCCGAACTGGTAGGCAACGACCCCCGGAAAGACATTGCCCTTATAAAATTTGAATCAGACAAAGACCTGCCTGTAGCTGAAATGGGAGACTCAAATGATGTCATGCCCGGAGATCTGGTATACGCTGTCGGCAATCCCCTGGGGTTTGAGTCTACCTTTACCAGCGGTATTGTAAGCGCCGTCAAACGAAAAGGCGGCCCTCAGGGCTCGCGTGGTTTCACCGACTATATTCAGACAGACGCCCCCATCAATCAGGGGAACTCCGGCGGTGCTCTGGTGAATATCTACGGCGAAGTGGTGGGTATCAATACCTGGATCGCCAGCCAGACCGGAGGCAGTGTCGGAATAGGCTTCGCCATACCCGTCAATAACGTAAAATCCGCAATAGACTCCTTCATTACGGAAGGCAAAGTTGAATACGGCTGGCTGGGCATATCCATAGGCGACCCAACAGAAGAAAACCGGAAAGAGCTGGGGATTGAAAACAGAAAGGGATCACTTGTACAGAATGTCTATCTTGGCAGCCCCGCGGATAAAGACGGTATTCTTCCCGGTGACTACATCACCAAGGTTGAAGAAAACGCGATTTCCGGCACCGACGAGCTTGTACAGATAGTCGCGGGACTCGCACCGGGCAGCACCTACCGATTTGAGCTGATCAGGTCCGGGCGGCAGGAACAGGTTAATGTGCGCATAGCGGAAAGAGATGCGGAAACTGAAATAAACCGTAACGAAAACCGCCTGTATCCCGGCCTGACCGTCGAAGGCATCACCGACGAGATCCGCAGCCGTCTGGATCTTGCAAAAAACGCCGGGGATGTAATTGTCGGCTATGTGTGGGAAAACTCGCCGGCAGGTAAAGCAGGCCTGCGTCCCGGAGACATCATCAAGGAAGTGAACAGGAACCGTATCCGCAGCGTGCAGGATTTCTTCTCATCCCTGAATAAAACCGACGATAACGAAGTCCTGTTCCGGGTCAACCGGGGCGGTCAGAACATACTGCTGGGCATCGTAAAAGAATAGCCCGCATAACAATGGCTTTAAGCGGGGCCTTGAACAGACATGAAACAGCACCATGAACGGTCCGAATCGTAAATAGCCCTGCTTTTGCATACTTCTTCTCCTCCTTTGCAGGTCCCGGGAAACCGGGGCCTGCGCTTTTTCCAGTTTTTTCACATAGGGGTTTTCCCCTATAATCCGGTAAAAAGAGAACATGATATAATGCGGATTACACAATAGAAACAAGGAGATATTGCATGAAAAAAGCCAGCATTGGAGCGGCCTGCCTTCTGATTGTACTTGGCATCCTCTTGGTAGGTGGATG
>JAFGQL010000080.1 GCA_016935695.1 Spirochaetales bacterium | reverse complement strand
CCGCTCCAGTATTCGCTGGTATAAAGCATACCTTCTCTGGTGTTTACCACATGCAACGGAATACTGTGGGTTGCTTGCGCGCCAAATGAATCAGAGGCAGTTACCCGAAACTCATACTGCGTAAGCTGATTATGAAAGTCCGTGTGCACACAACTGGTCGATAACATGTCAGCGGAAAACTCACCATTTTCAAAAGCGGTTTCATCGTCCGTCCACAGGACTGTTTCACCATCAAGTATTTCGTAAGACAGCTGCGACATGTTATCGGAGTCAGAAAACCAGTACCTTCCTTTCAAGGAAAATGGCCGGGCCGGATTCGCTTCGACCAGGTCGGGTAATATGCCGAATGGCGGCGCATTGTACCGGACAACAGTTTCCATAATGCTTCGATTCATGCCAGGGTCATGGAGCGTCATCTTTATCCTGTACTCTCCGTACTTACCGGGTGTAAATGACAACGCCATTACCTGATCGATTGTCATGTCGTTCAGCATCATTCCTTCGGTTTTGGAAACGAGAATGTTCGACGGGTCGGTTAACTCCATCGTGTAATGGATGATATCCGACCGTTCTTCATCAATGACCAGTTCGAATAAACCGTTTTCATTATAGGTCGGCAATGCATCGCCGTTTTCCTTGAGGGTGATCCCTGCCTCGTATCCGGCCGCGGTAATGCTGCATTGAGGAGCAGCAAGGTCAATGGAGACAGGCACATCGCTCATTCCCGGCGCGGAATACAAACCCGAACCGTTCCTGACCCGGATGATTGCATACATCATTTGTCCGTCTTCAAGGGCAAGACCGTCGAAATCCCCACGATATGAGACGGCATCATGCAGGGGATATGGCCCGTGCCAGTCCGTCTCGGCAATTGGAGGAACCACACCACCATCAATATTTTCCGCGTCCACAACCGTCCACTGGTATGCGGTGACACCGCTCAAGGTATCTTCTGACATCCATTCCAGTCCGTGGAGACTGGTAGGGGAAAAATCAAGGGCACTTGAAAGTTCGAACTCGGTGTTAAAAAAGGATACCGTAAGGTCCTTGCTTACCACTGGAACAGTCGCAGGTGTCAGGTCCACCGTACTCAAGCCGGTGACTATCGAAGACTCGTTTCCGAAAGTGTCCCAACAGCGCAGGGTAAGGAGTATCTGCGATTGGTCAAGATATCCCAGACCGTCAAGAATGCTCAGATCGATGTCGTACATGTTCACGTTGGAACCGGCGTTTGGAACACTCACCCAGTCTCCGGTAAGCATATCATCATCGGTCACGCTGCCCAGTTTATAGGCAAACGAAGCAACCGTCTCCGACGCGTGCGCGACAAAATCCAGGGATTGCGCCACGAATGGGTCCGTGGACAGACCGGTAAGTACGGGAGCGGTTGTATCTTTTACCACCAGGTTCGACACATCGCTCATCGTTGCCGTCGTCATGTCCTGCAATTGTACTTGGAACCGGTAATTGCCATCGGCTAACTGCGGGTTCATATCGCGTGTATCAAGAGTATACACACCACTATCCGATTCAAGCGACTGTGCGGCGGATACGGGATTTCCTGCACCATCCAAAAGAACCACGGAGCCGCTTAAAAACGGAAGCGTAAGACTGCTGTCCCAGGTTACGCTGAAAATGCCATTATGGTACCGGGCTTTTACATTCGAAAGCTCTGACGCGTCCGGATTGTACCATAGCGCTTTTGAGTAACCCGGCAGGGACGGATCTCCCGCGCCGTTATACAGGACTACCTTGTACCGGAACAGAGTATCCGCGGCAAGGGCATCGGGAAGATGTATCTCGAGGTTCGTCTCTTCTGTTTCTACATCTATGTCATCCACACCGTCGATATCATACGGAACCCAGGTACATCCTTCAAAATATCCCAGTTCTCCCGTAATACGGATAACGCCCGATTGTTCGTCAGCTCCAGACACCCATAATGTCAAATCCTGCTGCGTCGTGTAATAGGTGAGCGGTGAAGTCTCCCCTGACAATGAGAAATACGTTTCATGAATCTTCCCCGCAGTCGAATCCAGTATAATTCCGTTACTCATGCCGACTGTCGAAAGACCGGCCGCATTCACTTTTTTCACCGCGAGGATGATAAGAGAACCATTATCGTATAACGGGCCTTCCTCAACCGTAAGTTCCTTGCCGCTGCCGCCAAGCTGTACCCACGCGTTCTCGTCAATTACGCCGTTTTCCGTCAATTGATACCAGGTGGTCTCTATGGGACTTTCCAGATCATCCGCAGACCACAGCCAGTCGAAATAGAGCTCATTCTTACCCGGGTTTACATACTCACCCTGATCGACGACGCCAAAGGCTTCGGGCGGAGTATTGTCGATGACGATGGCGTTTGTGGACAATGTACTGACATTGCCCGCGTGGTCACAGACGGAAAACTGGACTTCCACGATGTCACCATCGACGATGACACCCGTCGCGTAGGCATCCGGCAGCAAAACGCTGCCCACGGGGACATTCACAACAGGAGAACTGAAACCCGTGTACGCCACCTCAATTTCCTCACCGTCGACCATTTCGGTGCGATACCAATGGACAATCGGGGTTATGGACGCAATGTCACCGGTCTGTGCGATATCCCAGGACACGCGAAGATTGTCTGTTGAGGCAAAAGCACCGGCTGTCACCTCATTGATGACCGGTTTTACCGTGTCCACCCTTCCCGTAACGCTGGAAAACACCGATGTTTCCCGGCCTGAATCCATGATGCCATAGACTTCGAACCGGTATTCATCGTCATGTAAGGGGTTTTCATTCCTTATGTATACCAAAGGAGTACTTGTCGAACCTTCCGAGACGGCCTGATTGTTTTTGAACAATGTATAGTGATACCCGGTTATTGAATCCTCGTGTTCGGTACCGGAGACATGCTGCCAGCTTCCGAGGACTATGCAATATGAATTGCCTTCCTCATCCACGCGGCCGCCAATCCACGGCGTTATGCGCACAATAAGAGCCTCGCTTCCCGTTTCGATGGCAAAATTACCATCGGCAGGGACCAAAATGCCGCTTTGGTTACCGGCGACGTCCGAAGCCTTTACTTTCAGAATAGCCGTGTTGGATACCGCGGCTCCGATAGCCGGCAGCTCAACAGGGTAGCCTGTCCCAAGACCCTGAGGAACGGCAATCCAGCCTTCCGCGTCCGCTCCCGGCGCGCCGAGGGTCAGAACAGTATCATCTGTATTTATAAAGCGGTAATAATAGCTTTCTACATCGCTTCCGGAGAAATTAACCGTGACAGTATCACCCGGAACATAGGAAATCTTTTTCTCGTCAATCAGGGCCGCGCTTATATTCATTGGCCCCTGGGTATCGCGCTGGAACGGCAACAGAAGGGTGTTCTGATGATACGCGTCGTCCCGGGCGATAACATGAAGCACATACGCGCCGTCGGAGGCAAGCACAATGTCACCCACATCCGCGTACTCCGTACTCCTTGTCCCTTCGGCGGCGTCATACAGCGCGTACCGGACAAGAAAAGGAGTTCCCGCGGAATCCGTGACACTGATTACCGGCTCAGTGATGGAATTTGAGGTGATGTAATGAACGCCGGCCTTTGTGATCACATCCCATGGTTCGGCGAGGGTGATCAGAGGCCCTGCAAGGTCATACCGGACGGTCTTTTGTACAGGCGATGCATCAAAAGCGGACCAGTTCCCCGCCTGGTCGCAAAGTGACAATTGCAGGGTATAGATGGTGTGTTCGCTTAAATCGGCTGCATAATTGGGGAGATCAACTACAACCGTGCCGGACCCCGTTGTTTCGGACAAGCCTTCGATATCCAGGGTACCGGAGAACGCGACGGATGCTCCGACCATGTACCGGTATGCCACGGAAGTCGGGCTGTTCACGTCCTCCCAGTCAATCGACCATTTTGCATGACCGTTTGAAAGGAGATTCGTTCCGGCAACCAGCTGGGGATTGTCATCTTCCGGCAATGCAAGGGCCTTTACCACCGGCGGAGTCTTGTCGACGATAATGAACTTCTGGAACACCACGGCGGAATTGCCCAGCATATCCTGTGCCTCGATGAGGAGATCATACTGACCTTCATCAAGAGTAACGGAATAATTGAATGGCAGTTCGGTCGTCGGAATCCTTGGCGCAGCCGACATCGAAGAGACCGACATCCCTTTTTTGATTTCAACCGTATCCGGTGCCAAACCGCAAAGGGAATCGTCGATGTTCAGGAAAAGATCGCCGTTTATGTGGGCGTACCCGCTTTCCCGGACCAGCCGGTGTCCGTCACTGACAGGACCGGCGCCGTCGAAGGTGAATGAAAGCTCATTCGAATCATCCCAGTCGTAGAACACCTCGCTACCGTGCTGCTGCGCATCCCCGCTGCCCCAGAGATCGGTAACCCCGAGTGTGAGGCTGTACTCCTCGCCATCGCTTAACTCAAACTCTTCATCCTCAATATCGCCGATACGGACCGTGTATTCATCGAACCCGTATTCGACCGGTGCCCGGTCATCCACATGCAGGGACAAGCGGTGCGCGTCGGCCACATCATGATCAAGTATGCCGGGTACCGTAATCTCCGAATTCCCGTTGAAGAAAAGCACATCGTCATCGTCTATGATAAAAGTTGCAGTGCCGATCGGTGAGAACGCGGGGGAATTGTTTCCTGTGGTTACGGAAATGCTTCCGAAACTGCCCGGTTCCCTGTTTTCGTACCCAGATCCGTTGACGCTGTAGCAGAAAAACCCGTACTCGCCGTGGGACGCAAGGCCGCTGGCCTCCCAGGAAAGACTGCCGGTTTCAGGTAATGGTTCACCGGCCGGCATGCCATCCTCCTCGGGATATATGCGCAAGGAGGCGTAATCGCCTGTATCCTGGGCGGTAAAGGACAGATAATTGCCCCGCTCATCGTAATCACCGTATGGCCGGTTATGGTGGGTGTCAATAAAAAGCCCTTCAATGTCCCCTGCGGTGCCTTGATGAAGCCTTCCAGGTGTATACACAGACAACAGGTTTTCCGTCGTGTTTCCTGCATAGTCATGGAAAGTGAGGTTGAAATCAATACGCTCATTGGGCACATAGTCCCCATCAGGCATGAACACAACAGACCCGTCGGCTGCACATTCCGCCGAAATGGCCGTGACCGGAGCGTTGACAATACTGACCCCGCTGAGGGAATAATCAATATCATTGTTCGCCTCCAGGTACGCATTTGAAAGTTCCAGACAAATAGTGCGTTGTTCGGCATTCTCGCTATAGCTGTAGACCATGTCCGCCGAATCTACACAAATCAGGATACGTTCATTACCCGGTCCGCCGCCGATGCGCCCGGGGCTCTGGGTGTCAATGGTAAGCAGGTAATCCTTAAAACCGTAATTCCCGGCCCCGTCCTCCACCCGGAGACCGACCTGAATCTCAGCGCTCTCAGCCGCGCTTTGCAGGGTGCACATCTGTGAAGTCGAACCATTCACCTGGATAAGGTATAAGGAACTTCCCTCGGAATACGCGGTTTCGGCATCAGTACCTTCGTATACAAACACTTCGGCCTTATGTATTCCGCTTGGATCGTCATACTCCTGTCTGTCAAGAACCGCCCATACGGTGTTCGTGTTAAAAATTGAACGAGACTCCTGTGGGTCCTCATCTGCAAAGAAGCGAACACCGATGCTGTCCATATCAATACTGTTGTCCGCTATAAAGCAGCGGTCCTTCACCAGATAGGTATTTCTTTTTTGGCTCCCGGACTGAGTGAATTCTTCTGTTACAAGAACAAACCACCGTCCGGAGCCTTGCGGATACTCCAACTTCGAAAGATAAACAGTGTCACCGTCGGGATCGGTAAAGAGAGCAGGCATAAGGGGGATGGATGCAGCATCGTCGGCATCAAAGCGGCGGTACTCCGCCTCAAGCCCCGAAAGTTTATCGAGTTCCGCGTCCCGATCTTCCGGGTTTTCATAGTCAAAAGGAGCCAACACGCCGCCGCTCATCACAACCGGCCTGTTCGCTGCCGGACCGGTTTTCCGATAAACCGTCTCTTGTAAAGAATTTCCGGCTGCGTCTTCTGTGGTATAAGAGGTAGTAATTGAAAGATTGTATTCTGCGTGGGGTTCAATATCCGTCACCGTTATTTCAAAAGGGAGCAAATACAGGGTATCCTCGCCATGAGTCTCTTCCCTCGTAGTACTCAGAATAAGGTCTCGGCCTAAGGTAAGGCTGCCGCTACTGTCACTGCCGGGAATTGAAAGTTCCATGGCTATACTGCCGACACCGCCGATGCCGCTTGCATACAGGCTGCCCAGGGAAAGGTAACCCGTGTATACACAACCGTTATCACCGTATTCAAACCGAGCCGCATAGTCTTCAGGTCCGACCTGGTTAACATCGGCGGGCCTGGTCAGACCGACAGGAAAAGGATCACCCAAACCCTCATTGGACACATTGTCCTTTGCGGTCGGGGTAATCTCATATTCTTTATCCCGGACATACATAATAAGGGTGCTCTGATTCCCTTCGGTACTTAATTTTCCCTGCTTCTTTTGTGTACCATCCTCAGAGTCTTCCTCCCTCATCTGAGCACCGTTTATGGTAACCGCCGAGGAATAGCCGGCGGGATTTATTCCGCTTCCAGGAAGAGTACTTTCTATCTCAGGATCTGACGCCGTTAAGGTAATGACAGCGGTTACAGGATCTGGACCTTCAACAATATCTTCAAGATGGAACGCAATAGATGAATATTCAACCGACGGCTTGCCGGTGTCAGCAGTGGTGAAATATTGACAATCATATGATTCATTTCCGATCATGTCTTCTGCGTGTATGGCAGGAAGAACAAGGGTTCCGTCACGATATCCAACAGAGAAAGCGTATTCTGTAGGGGAAGCAAAAAGATCAGCAGCTACATCATCGAGATACAATCCTCCGAAACCGGCCTGATCGGTCTTGGACACCGCGTATGACAATCTGCAGGTAACAGCGTCCGCTTCATCTACCGCTTCCGATGGATGGGGATTGTAATAAATCCGCGTATCCCCCTCATTCGTATGCAGATACCGGCTTGATGTTTTTGCTTCTACTTTTCCGCTTGAGATAATGACAGGAGAATTGGGTCCGTCTACATCCCATACAAATTTAACGTACCCCGTATAATCTGTCTTTTTATCATTGCAAAATAGACATGTTTCCCTGGCCCGGTCTTCAAATTGCACAGTTGTCTCAACAGGATCATAAATGAAATTTTTACCAACTACGGTATAAGAAATGGAAGGTGCAGACGGTTCGGGGATTTGATATGATTTTTCTGAATATACGTTATACGATATACGGCTACTGCTATCAAGGCTTATCAAGCCATAGCTGTTACTTCTTACAGGCCCTGGGAGCTGGTAACTATTAGCTGGATCTGGTACGGCATTGGATGAATACACATTTTTAGTGACTGTGTAAATATGGTTATATATACAATTGCCGTCTATATAACTGCGGAGACTGTGAGACCAGCCGTTGTCGGAATCAGTATCATCTACCTCCAGCTGCAGATGAACAGGGTAGTCATTGTGATAGACATGTATTTCATTATTTGATAAATCCGGGACCGAATATATGTAGCTTCCCTCCGAAAGCCACAGGTTTATATGAGCACCTTTTGCTGTCCGTATATAGAGCGGCGTAACGGTACTGAAATCATACGGATCATATATGTTTTGTCCGTATACGGAAAACCCCACGAAAACACTCATAAGCAGCACAAGCAGGGTTTGGATTTTTACATTTTTCATATATATTCCTTTTGTTAATTGGTTTCCAAATTTCGTTTGCTTTTTTACAGAGCAGGGGAAAAAAACAAGAAAGCTTTAAAATAAATGCACCTGTAGAAAGACTGACTATATTTCCACAAGACATACTCATAGCAACCAGTGCTTTTACAATGAATAATTTTTATCTACGAATAATGGTGATTCACCATCTGAAGAATTGGGCATACAAAGGCAGAATTGCCTTGAGAGGGCACATATAATGAGCCCAGATGTTAAAACACCAGGTCGAATGACCCTGGTGCAATACATACTAAGAAAGAAGTTTACCGGCTATATATCCCAGTATTTTGCGTAGCTCATTTTCTTAAAAATCGCCATGCTCGTGTCCTGCTTGCTGGAGCAGCATATTTGTTAATTAATTACTACTTTGCCATTTCATAAGCAGCGAGAAATTCATCCCTCGTTATCCTGCTCTGCATATAAATTCGATATAAGGTTAACCCTCGATTTTCGCATGATTCGAAAGCGTCAATGGAACCCGCGATCTGTCGGGATTCTCTTTCACCATTGAAATGTGGGAACCTCTGATATGATTTTTTTCCCGAACCATTACAAAGCCAAGCAGTTCCTGCAGAAACCGGATGTCAGTAACCTGACTGTCGATCCCGGGCTGAGTAAGGCACAAGTAAAACCAGTGCCGTACATCAGGTCGAACAGCGCACGGAGAAAAAAAGGGACTATTGCGATATACAGGAAAACTGTTCGTAATGAGGAAATGATTCACCAGAACCTACTCTGCCCAACTTTTGCGCCACCTCCCCTTTGACATTCTTTCAAAAATCCGTCATACTATGATTACACGTGTTAACCAAGATTTCCGGCAGATACTATGAGGTGTATTTATGGCATATAACAATTTCAACGCCGCGGTGTTCTGCACCCTCCGGTGTGTCGAGTCCCTCGCGGATTCTCAGGAAACAAGGGACAGGCTCAGTCATCTCGATGCCCATATCGATTATTCCAAGGTGTATCTGGAAACCTACCGGGGATTCTACAAAGAAGGAATCACCGACCTGGAAGAGCTCATCATCAGTGATGAAAAAATGGCCTTCGTCAAGGAACTGTTTCAGAAAAAAGGCGTGGCCACCAGCGGGGCCATTACCACCACCGGCTTTGGGAAGCGCGGCAGGTTCGTATCCCTCTGTTATTCCGATAAAAAGGACCGCGAACTCCTTGAGAAAGTGGTGCGCAAGACCGCTTCCCTGTTCGACGAGATCATCCTGGACGACTTCTACTTTACCAACTGCAAATGCGACTCCTGCGTTGCCGCAAAGGGAGAGCAGTCCTGGGAGGAATTCAGACGGGCCCAGCTGAACGATGTCTCGGAGAATATCGTCATGAAAACGGCAATGGAGACGAACCCGAAGGTAAAGGTCATCATCAAGTATCCCAACTGGTACGAAAACTACCACATGTCGGGCTACGACCCCGAGAACGAACCGAAGGTGTTCGATATGGTGTACACCGGAGTGGAAACCCGGGACGAAACGTTTACCCAGCAGAATACACAGAAATACCTGGGGTATTTCCTCATGCGCTGGCTGGACAACATTTCCGGCGGCAGAAACGGCGGCGGATGGCTTGACCCCTTCGACTGCCGCAACAAACTCGAAGACTATATTTCCCAAATTCTAAATACCCTGTTCGCAAAAGGAAAGGAAGTGACCCTGTTCTGCTTAAGCAGACTTTTATACCAGGACGCGATTTTCGTGCCCCTGGCCGGGTTCGTCATGAAGGAGTTCGATGCCCTCATGCCCCATATCGGGAACCCGAAAGGTCTTGCCTGCTACAAACCGTTTCATTCGTCTGGGGAGGATTACCTCCACACCTTTCTGGGAACGGCAGGCATACCCCTGGAACCTTTTGGTGAATATCCAACGGAAGCAAAAACCCTTCTCCTTACCCAGAGTGCGGCAAAGGACGAAAAAATCATTGAAAAAATCCGCAGGTCTCTTGCCGACGGAAACGATGTGATTATCACCTCCGGCCTTCTTGAGGCAATCCAGGACCGGGGTTTCGACTCCTTATGCAATGTCCGGGTCTTAAGCGGGACGGTAAGCGCTGACCGGTTCGCCATGAATATGCTCATCTGTTCTTTCGATACCTACACGCCGCAACAGCCGCCCGTGCTGTTCCCAAAACTCAATTACCACACAAACGACTGTTTCCCCCGGATTGTCGCAATGAGTTCCAACAACTCGTTTCCCATACTGCTTGAAGACGCCGTGATAAACGGAAAACTGTGGATACTTGCCATTCCCCAAAACTTCGGAGACCTCTACCGGCTCCCCTCTCCCGTACTCGACAAGATACGCGGTATATGCGTGGCGGATACGGGCATATTCCTGAAAAGTACCTGTAAGGACCGCCTGTTCGTGTATGACAACGACACAGTCATCATCCAGGCGGGGCAGCCGGAAAACCACACCGCGGAACTTGCGGCAATAGGAAAGCCCGCCGCACTTACCGACATGCTTAACCATGAAACCTTTGCAGGCACAGTCGACGGGGAGTCTACGGTCTTCGGGGTACCCATGGTACCTGCCTCGTACCGGGTGCTGCGCATCAAGCGCTGAGACGACAATAAGGAATGCAACTTTGACCGCAATAATCAAATCCCGGAAGAAATTCCTCGTGTATTTTTTCTCCCTGGCGGTGCCCATCATCATTCAGAATTTTATGGCCGCCTCCCTCAACCTCATCGACAACATCATGGTGGGTCGCCTGGGAGATGTGTCCATCGCCGGTGTCGGCCTCGGTAACCAGGTTTTTTTCGTGCTGCAGTTGTTTTTCATCGGTATTTCGACAGGGGGCGGACTCTTTACCGCCCAGTTCCTGGGAAAAAACGACAGGGACGGCATCAAGAAAGTACTGGGGTTCACCCTCATCGTCGGCATCTCGGTATCCACCCTCTATTTTCTCATTGTCTCCCGCATGCCCGGTTTTGTCATAGCTCTGTTTACCGGGGAAACTGCGGTTATAAAGGAAGGCAGTGCCTATCTGGGCACGGTCGCATGGTCCTACCCGGTTACCGCTTTCAATCTCTGCGTGGCCGCAGTCTTAAGAAGCGTCAAACGGGTACGTCAGCCCATGACGGCCAATATCGCGGGTATCATCACCAACACAATTGGCAATTATCTCCTCATCTTCGGGCACGCAGGCCTTCCCGCCCTGGGCGTACGGGGAGCAGCGATCGCGACCATCATGGCGCGCCTGGTTGAATCCGGAATACTGGTATACTTCCTTGCACATAAACGCCACACCCTCCCCAGGGACATACGAGTCATGTTCTCCTTTAAACTTACCCTGGTAAAACGATTCTTCAACCTAACCTCCCTCATGATAATCAAGGATGTCATCTGGGGACTCGGCGTCACCTTTTACATGGCCATCTACGGACGGATGGGAACCGAGATCGTCGCATCATTCAATATCGTACAGGCGGTGCGACAACTCTCCTTCATCATGTTCCAGGGCTACGCCGCCGCGTGCATGATCATCATAAGCAATCTTCTGGGGGCAAGCCGTTTCAAGCGGGCAACCAGGGACGTCGGACGGGTAATGAAAATTACCCTGGTAACCGCGGTAGTTTCAGGGTTGCTCCTCATACTGGCCCGTCCGCTGTTTTTGCTCCCCTATGCGGTTTCCGAAGCGGTAAAGACAATCGTCTACAACCTTCTGTTCATTTACGGGTTTTTGAGCATCATGCAGGTCTATAACATGGTCATCATCATGGGAGTGCTCCGGTCCGGCGGCGACGTGCGCTTTACCCTGTTCATGGACCTGACCGCCGTATACGCCATTGGCCTGCCCCTTGGGTTCGTGGCCTGGAAATTCCTTGGGCTCAACATCTACTGGGTTTTCATTCTCATAAACCTCCAGGAACTGTACAAACTGTTCATAGTGATAGCCAGGCTTCATTCCAAGAAGTGGCAGCGGAACTTAGTTCACGATCTGCCTTAAAAACCCACAGGAAACACAGGGCGGGCTTTGACATTGGTCCCTTCAAAATGATATGTTTGGTTTCCTAAAGAAACAAACCACTGTCGGCGACCATACAGACAGCGGGAGCCATAATCTGCGATCATTTGAGCAGATTACCGCGGCACGCCGATGGCGACCATTCATAAGGAGATAACAGATGGAATTCGGCCATTTCGATCAGGAGAAAAAGGAATATGTCATCACTACCCCGGTAACCCCGGTTCGGTGGATCAATTACGTCGGAGGTCTTGATTTCGGCGGGTTCATGGACCAGTGCGGCGGTCTTTTACTGTGTAAAGGAGATCCGGCGGAGAACCGCATCACCAAATACATTCCTCAGCTGCCCGGAGGCGACATGAACGGCGCGGCGTTCTACCTGCGCATAAAGACAAAAGACGGATATAAAGTCATCTCGCCGTTATTTTCTCCCTGCCGCGACAAGGCGGACTCCTTCGAATGCCGCGTCGGCCTTGGTTATAACCGGTACACAGCAGTTGTTGACGGTTGGGAACTGGAAGGAACCTTCTTCATACCCCAAAACCACCAGACCCTCATCATGGATATGAAAATCCGTAACGCAGGCGCCGAAGAGGCCGAAGTCGATTTCATCCCGGTCATTGAATACACCCATTTTCAGGCCCTCAAGCAGTTCACCAATGCCGACTGGGTGCCCCAGACCATGCAGTCCCACGCACGGACAAAAGACGGCCT
>JAFGQL010000079.1 GCA_016935695.1 Spirochaetales bacterium | reverse complement strand
ATATTCATGATGCAAAACCGATAATGGCTGTCCATTCCGAACTGTTAAAAAAAGACATGGTATACAGGCCCGGCAGGCATTTCATTATCAGCAGCACAAATAATGATTTTCAAATTTGTCCTGAAACGGATGCGCTTGGTCTGGATTCCCTGAATAAAGTGTTATCCTGAATTCGTTCTCCTGAGTTCCATTACAGGTGCCGTGAATCCTGGTGTCGTGTCGTGACCAAAGAAAAGACTTATCGGCTGCGACGGGACGCGAAAAGACACGACGAAGAAACTCAGTTGGCCTGCCCTGCGGCTTTTTCCGGTTCTGTTACCGGTTTCGAAGATTGTGGAGTTTCGCCTCATACACCGCGAATTCGGCGCTTTTCCCCCTCTTTTCAAGGCCCTTCATATAGATCCGGTATTTCCGCATGAGCTCTTCCCTCGCCATCCGTTCATGGTCCGGCGAGGCCCACGGATATCCGGCTGCAAGTTTCTCCAGGGCCTGTATCCTGAACACCTCTATCTGGCCGTACTTGGCCGAAAGCTGGTCCCAGTCCCCCGCCCTTTTTACGGTGAGGGGTATGTCCAGGTAATGCACCGGGTAACGGTCTGTGACGCGGAGCCACAGTTCGTAGTCTTCCGCTATTTCCAGGGTCTCGTCAAAACCGCCCAGTTCAAAAAATGTGTCTTTGCGCATCATTACCGTCGACGGGCCGATCATGCACTTTTTCAAAGCATCGGCGAACACGTCTCCGCTGCGCCGGTGTTTCTGGCCCTTCTGGCTTATTGTTGTTCCACACCGGTCCCATATTTCCCTGGTATGCACCAGGCGGCACGTCTCTCCTGCCCGTTCAAGGCCGGAAATATATTCATATTGAGCGGACAGTTTGTCCGGTTTCCACACATCGTCCGAATCCAGGAACGCGAGCCAATCACCTTGTGCCTCGGCGGCTCCTGTGTTCCGCGGTATTCCCGGAAAACCGGAGTGACCGCACTGCAGGTAGCGGATATGAGAGAAACTTTTGACAATTTCCCTGGTCTCATCATCGGAACCGTCATCCACCACGATGACTTCCTTGTCCGCCCAGGTTTGTTCACACACCGATGCCAGACACTCCCCAAGGAGCCGGGCCCGGTTGTAGGTGGGAATGATTACCGATATCACCGTTTTTACGCCTTTTCCTGTCTTCACCATAGCGGAAAAAAAATGTCTGTGTCTATAAAAAAAGAATTGACCGGGTGCATAAAAACAAGTATGCTGATTCAGTATTCCGATCCTGTGAATTCAGGACGACGTTGATGTGTAGTATGATGAGAATTAGAAGAAACTTATGTGTTCCTGCCTGTTAATTTTCCCGGTCCTTCACTATGTCAGAACCAGTCTACTCTCCTAATACCATGAGCGGAATAACTCCATTTTTAAGAGGTTAAGCCTTGAAAAACATTTATGTGGGAAATCTTCCCTACCGCGCCACCAATGAAGAATTGAAGGAAATGTTCGAGCAGTACGGCGAAGTTGCGTCTGCGCGTATCATTACCGACAGAGAAACCAGACGGTCCAAAGGATTCGGTTTCGTAGAAATGAGTGACGGCGAATCTGCCGACAAAGCCATTTCTGAACTCAACGGTGCAGACTGGCAGGGCCGGGCGCTTCGCGTGAACGAAGCCCGTCCAAGAGAGTAGAACTCGCGAAACACATGTACTCCCGGGCATAAAGCCCGGGATTTTCTTGTTCGTCTTATAAAACACTCATGAAAAATATCTGTATCCGCACATATCAGGACCAGGATAAAAGCGCCCTGTTGTCCCTGTGGTCTTCAGTACTTGGGTATTCCTCCCCCCATAACAACCCGGAGCGGGCCCTTCTGAACAAACTCGCCCATGACGGGTCCGGCCTCCTTCTGGTTGCCCTCGACGGCGATACCCTCTGCGGTTCGGTCATGGGAGGGTATGACGGCCACCGCGGCTGGATATACTCCCTGGCAGTTGCAGAAACCTGCAGGAAGAGAGGCATAGGCTCCGCCCTGGTTACCGCGGTGGTGGAAAAGCTGAAGGCCCTTGGCTGCGTAAAGGTGAATCTGCAGATATACGGAGGAAACGCCGGTGTGGCTGCTTTCTATGAGAAACTCGGCTTTGCCGAGGAAAACCGTATCTCCATGGGCAAAACCCTCCCCTAGACACTCCGGAAAGTAGACAATCCCGCCGCATTTCGTTACCTTCTTCCTACCGCACATTTTGCGCAAAAAGGATACTATGTGAGCACGAAAGTACTTTGCATCGGCGAAATCGTCGGCAAAGCTGGTATATATGTCGTCAAATCCCGTCTGAAGAAAATCCGCACTGACTTTGGTGTCGACTTTGTGATCGCCAACGGCGAAGGGGCTACCGGCGGGTTCGGAATAGGGAAAAACCACTCAATCTACCTGCACAAGCTCGGTATCGACGTGATCACCGGCGGGGAATGCCTGTATTACAAACGGGACATGGTAGAGCATATCCAAAAAGCCTCGTACATGCTGCGCCCCGCGAATTACCCGCCGGGTAATCCCGGACGGGGATGGAAAATCACTACCCTGCATAAAGGAGACGGCAGTGAGCAGAAAATCGCCGTCATTTCCCTGTTAGGCCAGTCGGGGTTCGGCAGGACCCACTTAAGCAATCCGTTTTCCTATATACAGGTGATACTAGATAAATTGAAAGAAGAAACCTCCCATATCATCGTCGATTTTCATGCTGCAACCACAGCCGAAAAATATACCATGTTTCATCATCTCAACGGAAAGGTCTCCGCAGTGGTAGGGACCCACACCAAGGCTCTCACCGCCGACGCACAGGTCCTGAACAAGGGTACGGCTGTCATCTGCGATACCGGCCGTACCGGGAGCATCGACTCCGTCGGCGGCTTCGACACCGAAACAGAAATCCAGCAGTATCTCACCCAGATACCCGAACGTTCAAAAGACGGCTGGAAAGGCCTTGAGCTCCAGGGCGTGGTTATAGACATAGACAACAGCGGCAGAGCCGTATCCATTGAAACCCTGCGCATTCCCTGCGAAGCGCCGGCCGAACCGCAGACTGTATAAGACGGCACAGAATTGGAGAGGAGGTATACATGACCGAACACGCAACTGTCATAGAAATACACGGGCAAAAAGTAACCCTGGGCTGCATTGCCTCGGCCTGCGCGTCCTGTCAGGCAAGCGGGGCCTGCTCTGTCAAGGAATCCAGGTATGAGGCCCTCAACAAGAAGGACCTGGCTCTGTCTCCCGGCGACAAGGTGCAGGTGTATCTGCCGCCGGCCAAAACCATCGGCGCGGCATTCGGCGTCATGATATTCCCCCTGCTGTTGTTTATCGCCGGATATCTGGCGGGTTCGAGGGTCTTAGGTATCAACTCTGAAGGGGTAAATGTACTGATAGGGCTTGGAGGCCTTGCGGCCGGGTTCGGAGTAAACCTTGTATTCTCTGCAATTTTAAAAAAAAGCAGTTATCCCCTGATCACCGCAAAAGAATAGAGGACCGTGTGCGGACACTCACCCGAATTCCCTGGTCAGGGAATTCAGTTTGTCGGCTATACCCTCTATGGAAAGCTGGTATTCAATATAGCCGTGTTCGTACGCCACCTTTGGCATGCCGTACACCACGGAGCTTTCTTCATTCTGGCCGATGGTGATGGCGCCCATGTTATACAGGGTGCCGATATGCCGCGCGCCGTCGCGACCCATCCCTGTCATGATAACCCCTATACAGTTTTTGCCGTATTCCCGGGCCACCGAAGAAAACAGCACGTCCGCTGACGGGCGGTGACCGTTTACGGGGTCTGCATCCGACAAATGGAGGGTGGCTCTGTCCCGCTGTTTTTTTACCGTTACGTGGGAATGACCCGGCGCGATGTATACATGACCGGGAACCAGAAGATCCCCTTCAGCCCCTTCCGTAACCGTAAGGGCGGTGACCCTCCCCAGACTCTTGGCAAACTCCTCGGTAAATCCCGCAGGCATGTGCTGAACAACCACTACAGGGACCTTAATCCCCGGATCTATGATACTGAACAGCCGCCGCAAAGCGTTGGGCCCGCCGGTGGAAATTCCCATGGCGACAAGCTCCACCCGGCTGGTCCGCTGCCGGTGTTCGGCAGGCACGGCGGGAGGAAAATCCCTCTCCCGTGGAGATACTGCAGGTATGACGGTAGGAGTGAACTTCTTCTCGGTAACAAGACGGATGCTCGGTTCTTCTTTCCGGACCGGCGGCTCCTCTTTCGGAAGGACAGGGACATTCCCCGACCGCATCCGGTACCGGCGTCCGTAGGCAAGAACCGTATCGACAATCTGCTGGCCAACTACATGAATGTCCTGGGAAATGGACCCGGAAGGTTTCATGATGAAGTCGGAAGCACCCAGGGCCAGGGCGTCCATGGTTATCTGGGCACCCCGTTTGGCAAGGGACGAGAGTATGACCACAGGTACATCAATACCGAGCTTCTGCCGTTCCTTCAGGAATTCAATACCGTTCATTTCCGGCATTTCAATATCCAGGAGAATTACATCGGGTTTCAGGCGGGGTATTTTGTCCAGAGCAAACCTGCCGTTCATCGCCTTCCCGGCAACGACAAGTCCCTCGGCGTTTTCTATGATGCGGCCTATGAGGTTTCGCATGAGGGCGGAATCGTCGGTAATCAGGACAGATATTGGTGTCAAAGCCTTCCCCTCATTCATACAAACTTCCGGTAAATACAGGCCCAGTCGGTTTTCAGGAACTCGAACTGGGTTTTCATGCCGAACAGGGATTCAGAATGTCCGATGAAAAGATAGGAATGGTTGTTCATCGACGTCCAGAATTTATTAATGACAGCTTCCTGGGCCACTTCGTCAAAATAGATGATGACATTCCGGCAAAACACTATATCCAGGCTTTTCAGGCCTGATTCGTATTTGAGATTATGGTAGTCAAAACGCACTTTTGCCTTTATTTCCGGCTTGATCTGTGCCCCGCCCGGTGTTTTGTCGAAATAACGGGAAAGGTATTTGTCAGGGATTCCGTTCAGCCGGGAATCGGGGTAATAGCCTTCCTTGGCGGTCATCAGGGACTTGAGGCTCAGGTCCGAGGCGATGATTTCGAAATTAAAGCCCGGAGGCAGGGTTTCCGTAAGGAGCATGGCAAGGGTATAGGGTTCTTCGCCGGTTGAACAGCCGGCGCTCCACAGGCGTATGGTTTTGTCTGTTCCGGCCTTTTTATGGGAGACAAGGTCAGGGATCACATAGTACTCAAAGGTCTGCATATGGGCCGTATTGCGGAAAAAGCGGGTCAGATTGGTGGTTACCGAATCCAGAAGGACCTTCAGCTCCTCGGAATCCCGGCGGATGAGCTCAAAATACGCCCCCGGTGTTTCGAGTTCTTTTTTCCGCAGCCGTTCCTTCAATCTGCTTTCCAGAATTGTCCGGTTGGAAGCGGAAAAATGGATACCGCTGGAGTCGTAAATGAGATTTCGGTAATTTTCAAAATCGGTATCGTTCAAAAACCCGGACATATACCACCTTTTACCTAAGTGTATGTTTTGGGCAATAGCCTGTCAACAATTCCGGTAAAATACATCCGGAAGGCCGTGTCAGCGGTGGTCCGGCGGTCAGTGTGCTATATTCATAGATATGACTGAATTTGCCATTCACGGGGTCGCTCTGGATAAAACGACGGAAATGCCCCTCGTGGTCCTGCGCGCGAGTACACCTGATATGTTCATCGGCATCCAGGTGGGGCCTTCGGAAGCCAGCTCCATCATTGTTGAGCTGGAAGGTGTCCAGCCCCCCAGGCCCCTCACTCATGACCTGTTGTCCCAGATGTTCACCCGCCACGGCTTTACCCTTGAACATGTAGAGGTGTACGGCCAATTGGAAGACAGGTTTCTGTCCCGCCTCCATTACACCAGGGGTTTTAAGAAATTCACCATGGAAACGCGGCCCAGCGACGCCCTGGCCCTCGCCATCCGCCTGGAGGCCCCCATTTTCGTGGATGAAAGCTGTATTCCTTCCCTTGCCTTCCTCCGTAATGACAGCAACGGCTCCCGTACAGATTTTTTATACCTGGAGAATCAGCAGATAAATTCGCCTATCCTGTAAATCCATTCCCCATTGAAGAGGGGTAATGAGTTGACTTTATACCGTGATTCCAGTGATAATCCACGTACATGAAGAAGTATATTTTCGTGACCGGCGGAGTGTGTTCAAGTCTGGGAAAGGGGATAGCCGCCGCCTCTTTAGGAAGCCTTCTTGAGTCCAGGGGACTCAAAGTCAGAATGGTAAAAATCGATCCGTACATCAATGTCGACGCGGGAACCATGAGTCCCTTTCAGCACGGCGAGGTATACGTGACCGACGACGGGGCCGAAACCGACCTTGACCTCGGCAACTACGCCCGTTTCACCAACTCGCCGTTAAGCCAGGCGAATTCAATTACCACCGGCCAGGTGTACGACGCGGTTATCCGAAAGGAACGGGAAGGCCGGTATCTGGGAAGGACCGTACAGGTAATCCCCCACATAACCGATGAAATCAAACAGCGCATAGTAAAGATCGGCGAAGAGCCGGAAGTGGATGTCACCATTATAGAGATCGGCGGCACCGTAGGCGACATAGAAAGCATTCCCTTTCTGGAAGCCGCCCGGCAGTTCATCCACGACGTGGGAGACGATAATGTAATTTTCGTTCATCTGACCCTTGTACCGGAGGTAGCCGGCGGCGAACTCAAGACAAAGCCCACCCAGCACTCCGTGAAGGAGCTGCGGGAAATCGGTATTCAGCCGGACATTCTTCTGTGCAGGACTCCTTACAAACTCGACGAATCCATGTCCCGCAAAATTGCCCTGTTTACCAATGTGCATAACGACGCCGTCATTTCGGCTTACGATGTAAAATCCACCATTTACGAAATTCCCCTGGTCTATCACGAACAGAAACTCGACGAGATAGCCCTTCAGAAACTGGGTATTGATGCCGGTCCCGCACAGCTCGATGACTGGGAAAAGGTGGCCCGCATTCACAACGAAACCGACAGGGTGGTTCAAATAGCCATCGTCGGCAAGTATATAGAACTCCACGATTCCTACAAATCGGTATACGAAGCCCTGGTACACGGGGGTATCGCCAATAATGCCCGTATCCAGCTGGTAAAAATCGATTCCGGGCGCCTTGAGAAGGGAGAGGATCCCGCCGCACTGTTTGAAGGCATTCACGGTATTCTGGTTCCCGGCGGTTTCGGCCAGCGGGGGTCAAACGGCATGGTAATGGCCGCCCGTTATGCCCGGGAACAGGGCATCCCCTATTTCGGTATATGTCTGGGAATGCAGATCATGATCATAGAATACGCCCGGACCATTCTGGGCATTACCGATGCCGACTCCTCGGAATTTTCCCCCGACGGTCCTCACAGCGTGATAACCCTGCTGGAAGAGCAGATAGACGTAAAACTTTACGGCGGGACCATGCGCCTTGGACGCAGTGAAACCCATCTTTCAGAAGGCTCCAAAATTCACCGGATTTACGGCGACAAGGTCATTTACGAGCGCCACCGGCACCGCTACGAGGTAAACAATGCCTACCGGGAAGAACTCATTGCCAAAGGATTGAACATCTGCGGCGTCACACCCGACAAGGCCCTGGTGGAATGCTGTCAGTGGCCCGATCATCCCTGGGGAATAGGCGTCCAGTACCATCCGGAATTCAAATCGGCGCCCCGGAACGCCCATCCCTTGTTCAAGAGCTTTATCGAGGCCAGTATAGGTTCATGATACGCATTGTTTCCGGTCTGCTGCTTCTTTTCCTCGCCGCCGGCTGTTCACTGGACTACGGGACTGCCCTTACCGATGACGACATATCGAACACCACACCGAACACCGTCATAGAGGAAATGACCTTTGTCAGTGTCCGCCAGGGCAGACCGGTGATGGAAATCACCGCCGAAAGGGCCCTTTCCTACAACAGCCGGAAGGAAACCCATTTGGAGGGAGTACATTTCCGGGAGTTCGACGCCCGGGGTGATGTAGCTGCCGAAGGTTCCGGAGGAAGAGGCGTCTATTTCCTGGATACCGAGAATGTAGAGATGGAAGACGGACTCAATCTGTATTCTCAAACCGAAGAATCGGGAATAAGCGCCGAACACCTGTACTGGACAAAAAAAACGAAAGAACTCACCGGCAGAAAAGACTCCCTGGTCCGCATAGAAAGGGATGACGGTACCTTCATTCAGGGCTACGAATTCCGCGGGAATCTGCAGACAAAAACCTTTACCTTTGAGACCAACTCTTCAGGCATGCTGGTAACAGAAGAAGGAACCCCCGGGGAAAACGGCACACCGGGGAACACCGCAGATGAACCCTGAACGCCGGTGCCTGCTGTATCTGCTTTTTTTCCTTGCCGTGCCCCTCGCGGCGGAAGAATCCTTCAGTTTTTCCAGCGACTCGACCAAGGCGACATTAAGCCAGGGGAAAGAAGAAACCGTCCTGTCGGGTAACGCCAGGATCATTTCGGGCTCCACAGAAATAGCAGGCGACTACATACGCCTTTTCGGGACCGACTTCCAGTACGCCCTCGGCGACGGTAATCTCACCATCAAAGACGAACAGCAGGGCATACTGATCCGCAGCCAGTCCCTGTTTTACGACCGGGAAAAGGAAATAACCCGGGTAAAGGGTTACAACGAAATGGAGGATTTCAAGAACGAGCTTGTCGTCAAAAGCAACTTCCTGGAAAACCACGGTAAAGGGACCAATATCACCTATATCCAGATCGGCGTACGCATACTCAAGGCGGCGGAAGACGGCGAGATGATCTGCAAAGCGGACTTCGCCATCTACTACCGGGATACGAGCATACTCGAACTCACCGGCACCCCGGAAGTGACCTGGAAGGGCGACACCTATGCCGCGTCCAAAATCGTCATTAATTTAGACACCGATGAAATCACGCTGGAAGGAAATGTATCCGGCTCGGTTCAACAGAAGGAAAACGACGACGAAACGGAAAGCAGTGAAGGCCCGGTATCTGGTACAGCACCGGAAACCCCGGCTCCGGAAGCCCCGGACACCCTGCTGTCGGAACCGGTAACGACAGCCCCGTCGGATACAATGGAGGATGCATGACCATGGACCAGTCAAGTTCTTTAGGCATACTCCGGGTAGAGGGAGTCCAGAAGCTGTTCGGAAAAAAAACCGCCGTCCGTGATGTGAGTTTTTCCATGAAACAGGGGGAAATCGTCGGCCTGCTGGGGCCGAACGGCGCCGGTAAAACCACTGTATTCTACATGATCGTCGGATTCATCCGCGCCAGCGCCGGCAAGATTTTCCTGAACCGGAAAGAAATCACCCACGAGCCTATGTATCTGAGGGCCCGGGAAGGCATTTCCTACCTGCCCCAGGAGGCGTCGGTATTCCGGAAACTCTCTGTCGAAGACAATATATGGGCAATTCTGGAAACCCGCAAAGACCTGTCCAGGGAAGAACAGAACGCAAAACTGGAAGAACTAATCAGTGAGCTGGGTATCGGCCACATCCGGGGGCAAAAGGCGTATACCCTGTCCGGCGGGGAACGCCGACGTACCGAAATTGCCCGGTCCCTGGCAATAGAACCGCTGTTTCTGCTGCTGGACGAGCCTTTCGCGGGAATAGACCCTATTGCAGTCTACGAGATCAAGAAAATAGTTGAACGGCTTTCCAGTAAAGGAATAGGCGTGCTGATCACCGACCATAATGTCCGGGACACCCTGGAAATTACCCACCGGTCCTACATCATAAACCACGGAGAGATCGTGGTAAGCGGTTCCCGTGATGAACTGCTGAACAGTGAAATCGCCAGGAAAATTTACCTGGGCGAGGAATTCAGGATGTAATCCGGCCCCGCGATTGACAAAACACATGCAACCTAACAATATTAATACTAGGTGTTCCGGGAGGAGTGAGTGCAATATCAGAAGCCTGTAATACTGCAGGAACAACGGTTAAAGATGAACGCCCAGCTGTACCAGTCAATACAGCTGATGGCGATGCCAATACAGGATCTTCGCCTCCGTATTCAGGAGGAAATTGACAAAAACCCCGCTCTGGAAGTTCTGGCCGAGAAAAACACGGTGTCACTGGATGCCCGTACCGCCCAGCCGTCGTCGGATTACGATGCTTTTGAGAATTCCTCGGATCCGGGATATTCCAAGGGTCTTGATTACGAAGCCACCGACAGGAAACATAAATTCATAGAAGGTGTTCTGTCCCGTGGAGAGACCCTCCATGACCACCTTTTATGGCAGTTAAGGCTCCAGCCCATAGATCAGGTCCTTTTTACCGTAGGCGAACTGTTAATCCAGAACCTGGACGCCAACGGGTTCCATAGGGAGAAACTCGACGCCCTCCTGAGCGCCGAGCAAATGGCCCGTCTGAATGAAATTCTGCCCCTGCTCCGCGGGTTTGAACCCGTCGGAACCTGCTGTGCCGATTACCGGGAATCTCTGAAAGTCCAGGCGGCCCTTTCCGAAGTCAGGCCTGCCGCCTTCTCTTATGTGAACACTGTTATTGACAATGAGCTTGAGACACTCGAAAAACACCGTTTCGCCGACATTGCAAAGCGGCTGAAAATCCAGGAATCCGATGTGGAAGAACTGTTCCACTTCATAAAGACCCTTAACCCCTTTCCCGGCAGGCAGTTTTCCTCAGATGAGGCAAAATATGTCATTCCCGATCTCATGGTCCGCCTGAAGGACGGCGAATTCGTCCTCATCATCAACGATGAGGAGATTCCCGTGCTGGGTATTAATCCCTATTACCACAATCTGTTAAAAAACAAGGAAGAACGGCCGCCGAAGGAAGTCAAGCAGTTCATTTCCAACCATGTAAAGGACGCAAAGTGGTTCATCCGCAGCATTCACCAGCGGAAGGAAACGCTTGTCAAAATTGCCAAAGCGATTGTTGAATTCCAGAGGGACTTTTTCCTGAAAGGACCCAAATATCTGGTTCCCCTCACCCGGCGGGACATCGCGAACACGGTGGAAGTCCATGAAACAACCGTGTCCCGGATAACCACAGCAAAGTATATACAAACCGAATGGGGAATTTTTGAACTCAAATACTTTTTCTCCAATTCGATTTCCGGTTCCGGGTCATCCGGGTCACGGTTCTCCAAACAGGGAGTAAAACAGGTCATCAAGGAAATCATAGAGGAACATACCGACGGGAAACGCCTGTCGGACCAGAAAATTTCCGACCTGCTGCAGAAAAAAGGCATCAACATCGCTCGCAGGACCGTTGCGAAATACCGCAAGGAACTGGACATCATGTCTTCCTACGACCGATAATGCATATACATACGAGGAGGTAGTTCATGCACGTAGATGTGAAAGGCGTTCATTACCATGTAAGCGACAACACCAGGGAATTCATCGACAAAAAGATGCAGAAACTGGATTTTGCCAAAGACTACATAATGAACCTCCGCTTTACCATTACCAAAGGGACGACGGGGTTCACCACAGAAGTGAATGTCAGCTTCAAATGGGGTAAAACCTCCCATGTAAAGGAAGAATCATTCGAATTATGGGAGGCCCTGGAGCTTCTCTTTGATAAACTGCAGGAGAAAGTCAAGAAAGAGAAGGCAAAAATACAGGACCATTAGGGGATGTACCGCCCAGTGGAATATTGTATAATGTGACCGCGCGGCGCCCAGGCCCTGGTCGCATTCCGGGTACCACGGCAGATATGACCGCGACAGGTGTGCCATGGAAACATTTACCGTACTGGACCTTATTGATCTTGACGCGAAAGAAAACAATCAGCTGAATCTTCATTGTATAGGAGGCAGGCCCGGGCTGGTGCGGCCGATAACAGTGCCGGACATAAACCGTCCGGGGCTTGCTTTGAGCGGTTTTTTTGACAATTTCGCTGATCAGAGGATTCAGCTTTTTGGACGCGGCGAGAACGCTTACCTGAAACGTCTGGATGAGGAAAAATCCACCGACTCGTTAAAAAAGTTCTTCACCTATCCGATGCCCTGCTGTATATTTACTCATAATCTGTCGCCGCATAAGGAATTTCTGGAAATTGCCGAAGAGGCCCAATGTCCGGTGCTGCAGACGGAGCTGTACTCCTCTGATTTCGCACTGAGGCTGCTCCGGCTTCTCAGCAATGTGTTCGCACCAAAAAAGATTGTCCACGGAGTCCTGGTGGAGGTTTTCGGTATCGGGGTGCTGCTCATCGGCGATTCAGGAGTAGGAAAAAGCGAAGCCGCCCTGGAGTTGATCGAGCGGGGACACCGGCTGATCAGTGATGATTCGGTGGAACTGAAATGCGTCTCCGGGGACATCGTCATCGGGTCGGGGGCCAATAAAGTAGCCGGCCATCACATGGAAATCCGGGGGCTGGGCATCATAAATGTGTCCCACCTCTTCGGTGTCGGGGCCATACGGGACACCAAACAGATTCAGCTCATTGTCATGCTCGAAGAGTGGGACGCAGACAAGGTCTATGACAGACTGGGAACAGGGGACAACACCACCGACTATTTCGGGGTATCGATTCCCACTGTCGAAATCCCCGTCAAACCGGGACGGAATATTCCCATTATCATAGAAACGGCCGCAATGAACGAGCGGCTTAAAAAGATGGGATATTTCTCGGCGAAGGAATTTAACGATAACGTGCTGAAATGGTTGGAAAGCGAGAACGCTCGGTCCCTCTACTTTCAGAAAAAAGACATTTTTTAGAAAAGGGTGCTATGGTCCAGAAAGAAGTAACGGTAAAAAACCGGGCGGGAATTCACGCCCGTCCTGCAGCATTGATCGTGCAGAAGGCCAATGAATTCAACTCGCAGATTTATCTGGAAAAAGGCGACAACCGTATTAACGGAAAATCGATCATGGGCATCATAACCCTGGGGGCCGGCTACAAAACCACCCTCCAGGTCATCACCGACGGCCCCGATGAAGAAGCCGCCCTCGAAGCCATCACTGCGCTTTTCGAGAACCGTTTTGAAGAGGATTAACTCGTTTTTATTGCTTTCTTTTCTCATCTGCGCCCCTCTCCAGGGTCAGTCTGTCGCCCTTACCGGAAGAACGGTACATCAGGAAACAGTGGTATTCCGCCTGGGTCTCGATTTTCAGGATTCATCCTTTCTTTTTGAGGAGCTGAACGCGGACCGCCACATTTCCCTGTCATTCACAGTACGTTTGTACCGGGAAAACACCGGGTTCCTTTCACTCTTCGGTGACTCGGTCATT
>JAFGQL010000078.1 GCA_016935695.1 Spirochaetales bacterium | reverse complement strand
GTAACCCGGATCCTTGTGTCCACAAAATCGGCGATCCGGTCCAGTACCGGGATCATCATGAACAGTCCCGCGTCCTTTACCCTTCTGAACCGCCCGGCCCGCAGGATGATCACCTTGTCCCAGTGGAATACCAGCTGGACAGAGGTTGCCAGAAACAGGCTCATGACAAAAACGAGGTATACCAGGGGTTCGTACACATCGAAAACCGCCACAAGGGCCCCAATGGCGGCAAACATAACAACGATGACCACGCTCCAGAGGGAAAGGGCGGCAATGATGATGCCGGCAAGGAGGTAATTCAGGGCAAGACCGGCCATCTGTTCCGGTCCTGTCTGCAGGTCAAGCAGGTATTGGGTGGCCAGGGTGGCGCAGCCTCCCAAAAGAAGCATCAGGAAGGAAAAGGTGTTGAACACGAAATCCTTCTCCAGCCGCGGCCGCGGCAGATTCTTTATCCGTTCGTTTTTTTCTGTGAATATGTTCATGTCAATCTCCCCATTCTTTTAAAAAGTCGATTATTTCCCCAATGGTGAATCCGTAGGAACTGGCCTTGGAAATGAACGGCCGTGTGATCTCCGCCAGGATGCGCTCCTTTTCCACGTCGTCGATCATGACCGGCTTGTCGCTGATGAACGTGCCCGTGCCCTGCTGGGTGTTGACGATGCCCCGGATTTCAAGTTCGTTGTAGGCCCTGGCAACGGTGTTCGGATTGATCTGGAGGTCTACCGCCAGACTTCGTACCGTAGGCAGCTGATCGCCCTGGGTAAGGCGGTTGTCGGCGATGGCCATTTCTATCTGCAGGATAATCTGCTTGTAGTAGGGAACGCCGCTTTTCGGGTCCAGTGAAAACTGAAGTTTCGGGACAAGGTCTGCTCCCATGAATGCCTCCGTAATATCCTGTACTCTTGCAATGTTGTATTGTTGTATTAAAGTATTAGTACAATAAAATATTAGTACTATAGGTCAGGAAAGTCAATATGAAAAATGCAAATTCGCTCACTCACTCTTTTGTAATGGTTTTCTTATGAAATGCTTACGGGATTCTGCGGGAAACCTAAGTAATACCTCACTGTTTTCTCACACAGCAGTGTGATGGTGGTCCTCGAGTACGGGCAACCGGCTTTTTATATGGAAATACGGAGGAACAGAAATGAAGAACATCAGCATACTGCTGCTGGCAGGCATGTTTTCCGCGGCGGTGTTCGCAGCGGGCAGCGGGGAAGAAGCAGGCGCCGGCGGAAAAGGTCCGCTCATCTGGGTTTGGTACCCCAACGAATCGACCCCTGAGTTTGCAGAATCCAGGCAGGCGGTCATCGAGGTGGCGTCAAAGGCCCTTGGACGGGAAATAAAGGAACAGCTGACGACTGATTACGCCATTGCCATCGAGGCTCTGGTAAACGAAAACGCGGCCCTGTCGTGGTTCGGCGGTGAAGGTTATGTGCAGGCCCATGCCAAGGAAAAAGCGGTCCTTCCGCTGGCGGTAAACACCGGTAATTCCGGGACCCTTTCCGACGCGAAATACTACAGCATGATAGGTACTCTCGTGGAAAACGGCCCCGCGTATATGAGCGGCGGGAAATATGATCTTGCTAAATTGAAGCAGAAAAAGTTCTCTTTTGTGTCAAACTCATCGACATCGGGATTCCGTGTGCCCTCCAGCGTTATCAGCAAGCAGTTCAATGTTCCTTCAGAGGAGCTTCTTGAAGGCGGACCGGACATGGTGTTTTCCGAGGTGATGTTCGGCGGGTCCCATCAGGGTTCGTTCTTTAACGTCCTCACAAAGAAAGCCGACATCGGTGCGTTCTGTAATACCTGTATCAAGGAATACATCGATTGGGAGAAAGGAGTGCTGGACGATCCGCTTCCCGGCGATATCATTGTGGTTAAAAAGAACGCCGATGCTCCATTTGACCAGGTCCCCGGTATCCGGGTTGTGCTGGTAGCGACCGTTCCGGTCCTTAACGCGCCTATTGTCATGAACACCAACATCCTTTCCCCATCGGAAGTGCAGGCGCTCAAAGACGCCTTTACCTCCGACGAGACCGCGGCGAACGAAAAAATATTCGCTCCCAAGGGCTCGACGGTAAAAACCTTTTTTCACGCAGGGCAGCGGTTCGCCCTGGTAGACGATGCCTGGTATGATCCAATCCGCGCATTGAGCGGAATGAAATAATATACCTTCTTCATCTTTTTTTAGGCAGACCGGTTTCCGGATTGGAGGCCGGTCTGTCTTTACCTACATTCCCAGTGAAGGACAGCATGTATGGCACTTCTGGAAGTTACGTCCCTGACTAAGTATTACGGCGATACAGCCGCGCTCCGCGATATCTCCTTTGAGGTAAAAAAGGGGGAGTTTGTGGCGGTCATCGGTCCGTCCGGCTCGGGGAAAACCACCCTTATCCGCTGTATCAACCGGCTCATTCCCGCTTCCGACGGAAAGATCATTTTTGACAAGGAGAACATCCTTAATCTCCGGGGCAACGCCCTCAGAAAGGCCCGGGCGAAGATCGGCATGATATTCCAGCATTACAACCTTGTAGAGCGTTTGTCGGTAATTGAGAATGTGCTCCACGGAAGGTTGGGGTACAAATCAAGCCTGGAAGGAATGTTCGGTGTCTATTCCGAAGAAGAAAAGGAAAAGGCCTTTAATATTATTACGCTCCTCGGTCTTGATGATTACGTGTACCGCCGGTGCGATCAGCTGTCGGGGGGGCAGATGCAGCGTGTCGGTATCGCCCGGGCTCTGGTCCAGGATCCGCGGATGATTCTTTGCGATGAACCGATCAGCTCCCTGGATCCCAGTTCGTCAAAAGTCATTATGGACTACCTTAAAAAGATCCAGAAAGAGTTTGGCATAACCGTGGTGGTCAATCTCCATCAGGTTGATGTGGCTAAAAAGTATGCCCAGCGCATTCTGGGGTTTAACGGCGGCAGTCTGGTGTTTGACGATGAACCTGGTGAGCTGTCTAAAAAGCAGATTTACAAAATTTACGGGACGGAAGCCGGTGAACTCATTATTGACTAATTCAGAGGGTGCTGGTACTTACCTTAAGTCCAAGCGCATCAGGCTGTTCCTTTTTTTTGTGGGCCTTTTTGCCGCGGCAGCACTGTCCATGGCAGCCACCAATTACCATATAGAAGACTCTTTTACCGCCATACCCAAAGTAATTGTGTGGATGGCCCGTAACCTTGTCCCCGACGGTAAGTCCCTTACCAGGCTGCCAAAAATTCTGGATAAGCTCTTTGAAACGGTACTGATGTCGGTGGCAGCTTCCGTCAGCGCGGCGGCCTTATCTTTTCCGGTGGCCCTGGCCGGTTCAGCGACCAGCTGCAAACAGCGATGGCTTATGTATTCTGCAAGGGGAGTTGCATCATTTTTCCGGAATATTCCCATCGTGGCCTGGGCCATGATTTTCCTTTTGACATTCGGGCAAAGCCCGTTCACCGGCTATGTGGCCCTGTTTTTTGCGTCATTCGGTTTTCTTGCACGGGCCTTTATTGAAGCAATAGACGAAACTGCAGCAGCTCCCGTAGAGGCCCTCAGGGCGGCGGGCGGCAGTTACGGGCATATCATTTTTCAGGGGGTGCTTCCTTCTGTCCTGCCCCAGATGGTCAGCTGGGTCCTGTATATGATAGAGACGAATATCAGAAGCGCCGCCTTGGTGGGGCTTCTAACCGGTTCGGGCATCGGGTTCACCTTCAGCATTTATTATAAAAGCCTTCAGTACCAAAGCGCGTCCCTGGTGGTGATCACCATTGTGGCGGTGGTGCTGGTAATAGAGGCGGTGTCGAACAAACTGCGGAGGCTTATTTTATGACGGCGCTCATACGGAACCGGCGTACCGGGAAAATACGGGTACGAAAAACCCAATCCAGTAATCTGTATATGCGGGGGGTTCTTCTTGTCCTCGCTGCCATTACGGTGTACACCCTGGTCACCATTGATACCAAAGGTGCCGATATCGCCGCCGCGTCTGCCAAAACTGCAGAGTACTTCTGGCTTATGCTTACCCAGCCCAAGGCCGTTCCGAGCCATTTCGGTATTCAGGACGGAGGAGGCATCGGAACGTTTTTCTCTGCCCTTCACATGCTTGGTATCACTCTGGCGTTGGCGTTTCTTACCACCCTTTTCGGCGGTATTGTCGCCCTGTTTTTGGGGGTTTTTGCCGCAGGTAATCTTACCAACAAAAAGGTGAGCAACGGGATTAAGTCTTTTCTCGCGGTAGTCCGCGCCGTCCCGACAGTGTTGTGGGTCCTTATTTTTGCCATCGGAGCGGGGCTCGGTTCGGTAGCTGCGGTTATCGGCATGAGCTTTCATACCATCAGCCACCTGGTGAAAGCCTATTCAGAATCCTTTGAGGAAATCGATGAGGGCGTGATCGAGGCACTTCGCGCCTCAGGGGCCAACTGGTTTCAGATTGTGTTTCAGGCGGTAATCCCTTCTTCGGTGTCCTATATCCTGTCCTGGACATTCATACGTTTCGAGATAAATTTCGCGGTCGCGGTAGCCATGGGAGCTGCTGCAGGTGCCGGGGGGATCGGATTCCAGTTGTTCATGGCTGCAGGTTATTTCTTTGACATACGGGAGATCGGCTTCATAACCTACCTTATCCTTGCCGTATCCCTGATCATGGAGTATCTGGCAACACGACTCAAGGAAAAATACCACATCCACAACGGTGCCTGAATCGGACCGGGAATGGGGCACCTGTAAGAAGCTGCCGGTGTATGAGAATTGTGTGAGGGAACTCTTTTTCAAAGAAACCACACGGTAAAATAACGGGCCTAAACAAAGACTGAATATAACCTTGATACAGCATGCATATATTGTCATTGCAATGAGGGAGCGAATGAACAGAACCCTTGACAGGACCATACGTGAGAAAATCGAGGCGCTGAAATTCGGAAACAGTCCTTCGATAATCTGTGAAACAGACATTGCCAAAGAGCTGGGGGTGGACAGGCACTCTGTACGCCGTGCCATCAGGAAGTGCGCGAAAATAGGGATGCTTCACCCCATCCGCGGGAAGGGGTATGCGGTAAACATAGATGAAGTAGAGGTGAATATCTCAAGCACCACAAACTACACCGAGGGCCAGAAAAAGCTTGAGAAGACACCCCTGGCGAAGATTGTCGATTTTTCCCTTGTAAAGCCTTCAAAAGAGCTTAAACAGTACTTTGATCCGTCTGTGCATGAAAGGATCTGGCTGGTGGAGTTCAAACGGTACCTGGATGACATACCTTTTTCCACTACCTGCTCGTTTCTTCCTTTCTTTGGCCTTGAGGACCTGAATTTACACCTGAAAGAGTGCCAGTCGCTGTACCAGGTGCTGAAAAGTGAGTTTGGTCTTAAGCCCCGTCGGCTGTGGTCTACCTGTGTGGCTGAGAGCGCCTCGGATCATACCTCGAGGTTGCTCCAGATTCCCGGCGGTTTTCCCGTCCTGAAGGTATGCAGCCTGGTGAAAGACGAGTATGACGGAGACATTCTGGAGTATTGCGAGACCTATTTCCGGTCGGATCTGGTCCGTATTCGTTTCAACATAGAAGGACAGGGACATCAGGAGGATTAGTCCATGAATATTTCACAGACTCTTTCGGCGTGCCGTATCGAGGATATCGAGGCCTTCGTGCAGCGGGTGTGCGACAGGGAAGAGATTTTGGTAATGGAGAAGCCGTCGGGAGCAATGGTGATGATGAAACACCGTGACCCGCTGGAGAAAACCCCTTTCTATATTGGTGAAGTGTATGTAACCCAGTGTACGGTGAAAGTTTCCGGGCATATAGGTTACGGCTGTGTAATGGGTCATGACGCCCAGCGGGCTTTGTATGCCGCAATCTGCGATGCGGTGGAGGGAAGCAGTACGTCTTCACAAGATAAGAATGATTTGGGGTACCTGAGGAGCGAGCTGCATGAGGCGGCAGAAGCAGCAAACAAGCGGCTTGATGCCGCGCGGCAAACCCAGGAAGCCATGACTGCCGGAACCCGGGTAGATTTCGTTACCCGGCCTGAATAAAAGACAGGGAGTACTGATGATTACCCAGAAGCAGGAATTATTCGACAGGGTTTTTGATGCCCAGAAATCCTTTATGTGCCTCATGCAGGCCTTTACCTTTCCGGGGCGCTTGAGTGCGCTGGAACCCCGGTCCTTTTTAATGGATCTGGACAGAACTTATGTATTTGCCGGATCCATAATCAGCACCCTCTGTGATAATGAAACCCGTTTGGGCTTTTCCCCCGCCGTAGACGAAACCCAGGCGGAAACCCTCCTGAGGATTTCCAGCGCCCGCGGCGGAGAGAAGGAGAGCATGCAGTTTTGTCTGTTCCTTGGTTCCAGTTACGATTCTTCCATTCTTGAGTTGAAGCGGGGGACCCTTGAATATCCGGAGTCCTCCGCGACTGCCATCATTCTGGTTGAGCGCCTGTTTCCGGAAGTTACCGATGGTGCGGATATTGTGGTGGATGTCAGCGGTCCCGGTGTAAACGGCAACTGCCGGTTTTGCGTGGAAGGGCTGGATGTACGCTACATTAAGGACCGTGAAGAGCTGAACGATGTGTATCCCATGGGGATTGATTATCTATTGTGCGACAGGGACGGAATGGTATGCGGACTTCCGAGAACCGCAGTGTGCAGTATCGTTGGAGAGAGGTAAGGTATGGGATATGTAGCAGTACAGGGAGGCGAAACGGCGATACGCAATGCCGATGCCCTCGCCGCATATTTGAGGGTTAACGGGACAAGTCAGGTGTTAACACGGCAGCAGATTGAAGACCAGCTGAAACTGCTTGTTGACCGAGTCATGGGCGAAGGCAGTTTGTATTCGACATACCACGCCGCTCTCGCAATTAAGCAGGCTGAGGGCGACCCCGTGGAGGCCGGTTTCATAATCCGAGCGTACCGCTCAACCCTGCCCCGTATCGCTGTAAGCGAATACTGGCACAGAGAAGATGAACAAATATTGCGGAGAATTTCTTCAGCGTTCAAGGACATCCCCGGAGGGCAGATCCTTGGTTCTACCAACGATTACCGTCAGCGTATCCTGGATTTCGGACTTGACGCTGAAACCGAGGACGCGGTACGCCGGAGTGCTGAATCATACTTACAGTCTTTTGCCTCTGTACAAAAAAATGACGTGCCTCAATCTGAGAGTGTGTACCCAAAGGTAGTGGAACTTTTACAGAAGGAAGGCCTGATAAGGCAGTATGCTGCGGTAGAAATAGATCCAGCCATCGATGTCACCAGGGAAAGTGTTTCTTTTCCCCTTCACCGCTCGGGCCGTCTACAGCTTATGGCAAGAAGCGAAACGGGAAGCATTCTGGCTCTGGCATATTCGTCCATGCGCGGTTACGGCAGCATTCATCCGACAATTGCCGAGCTGCGGGTGGCATCTGTTCCCCTTGTTATAAGTCATCCGTACCGGCGGGAAGAAACGGTGTACTGCGGAACTGTGACCATTACCGAGACTGAAGTGCTGGCCAAATTCGACAATGATAACGAAGAGGGCCGCGCGTCGTTCACCCTCGGGTACGGCTGTTGTTTCGGGGTGAACGAAGTCAAGGCCATCAGTATGGCCGTCCTGGACCGGTGTATGAAGTCAAAGGAAAAACATGCGCCGGCAGAAGATCAGGAGTTTGTCCTTTCACATATCGACGGTATTGAATCAAGCGGATTTTGCGCCCACTTCAAACTTCCCCATTACATCACCTTTCAGGCCGAGCTGGACCGTGTCCGCGAAGCAATTAAAGAGGAGTCCCATGTCAACGCATAACGACTACAATTTTGCCTTCATAGACGAAAACGCAAAGAAAGAGATCAGACGGTCCATATTGAAGGCCATCTGTTTACCGGGGCACCAGGTTCCCTTTGCGTCACGGGAGCTTCCAATCGCCAGAGGCTGGGGTACCGGCGGGCTTCAGGTGACGCTTGCCATAATCGGCCCGGACGATGTCTTGAAGGTCATAGACCAGGGTTGTGACGGGAGTGTTAACGCTGTTAATCTCCGGGACCTCATCCACAGGACTACAGGAGTCCCTACGACTTTTGAGACTGCTCAGGCCAGCATTATACAGACCCGTCACCGCATACCCGAGCTGCCTTTGAGAGAGGATCAGATTATTGTCTTTCAGGTACCGATACCTGAACCTTTACATTATGTAGAACCTTCTATAGAAAAAGCCACGGCGATGCACGCAGAAAAGGATTACGCCCGTATGTGGGTGTCGCTGTATGAAGATATTGTCAACTACGGCAGTGTTACCATCGGCGCGAGTTATCCTGTAATGGTCCACGAGAATTACATTATGGCGCCGTCGCCCATACCGAAATGGGACATAGCTAAACTCAACATGGCTAACTGTCTTCATCTTTTCGGCGCCGGCCGGGAGAAACGCATTTACGCCGTTCCTCCCTACACCAGGGTTGAACCATTACAGTTCGAGGACAAACCGTTTAAGAAAGAGGATTTTTCCGGTCATGTATGCGCACGGTGCGGGGCAGGGGATTCTTTTCTGGATGAAATATTTGACGAGGCGTCAGGCGGTAAATACTGGGTGTGTTCGGACACTGCCTATTGTGATTCACGGATACAGAAGGAGGCCGCCGTATGAATGAACCGGTAATCAGTGTCGAAGGACTGGAGAAAACATATGGTGAAGGGTGCGGGCGCTGCGGCGAGTGTACGGGTCCAGACTACAATACCAATGTGTGCCGATACTGCGGCTCTGTTATCGCCTTAAAGGATGTGTCCTTTGAACTGTACCAGGGAGAAATTCTCGGTATCGTGGGGGAGAGCGGTTCCGGAAAAAGCACCATTGTGCAGTGTCTGTATTTTGATCTGGAGGCGAGTTCGGGATTGGCACGGCTTTTCCCTTATGACAGAGGCAAGGCGAATATCCTTACCTTACCTCAGAGCCGCAAACGGTATATCCGCAATCACCTCATGGGAATGGTCTATCAGAACCCCCTGCTGGGGTTGAAAGGGTATTTCACCTCCGGGGGAAACATTGCAGAAAAACTCCTGACCGCGGATATATATAATTACCACAACATCCGGACCAGGTCTGCCCGCCTTCTGGATAGGACCGAGGTGGATCTGGAATACATGGACCGTTTGTGCCGCACCTTGAGCGGTGGCATGCAGCAGCGGGTACAGATTTCCAAGGCTTTGGCAAACAATCCTCCTCTCTTGCTCCTGGATGAAATTACTACCGGACTGGATGTGTCGGTACAGGCCAGGGTGCTGGATATGATCAAAACCATACAACACGAACTGATGATCTCCATGATTGTGGTCAGCCACGACCTTGGGGTCATAAGGCTTTTGACAAACCGGACCATGGTGCTGAAAAAGGGCCGTATTGTGGAACACGGTCTTACTGACCAGATTCTGGAAGATCCCCGCGATGCATATACACAGCTGTTAGTCCACTCAATGCTGTGACGCGCGGGTAAAGATAAGGTGAAAAACATGAATGTGTTGCAGGTTCAATCGTTGTCAAAAAATTTTGTTATGCATATCAGAAATGATATGTCTCTGTGCGGATTCGCTGATGTGTCCTTCAGCCTCGACGAGGGTGAGTTCCTTGGTATTTCGGGTCCCAGCGGTATCGGGAAATCCTCCTTGCTGAAATGTGTGTACCGGACCTATATCCCGAGCGGCGGTACCATAATGTACACGCGGAAAGATGGTACAGCGGTGGATTTGGCATCTGCCGATGAGCATGAAATCCTGGCTCTGCGGTTTTCGGAAATAGCCTTTGTCACCCAGTTTTTCCACGTGATTCCCCGGGTCCCCGCCTTTGATATTTTGATGGGAGAGCTTACCATGCGCGGTGTTGATCCAGAAGAAGCCAAAGACATCATCAGTGAGAACCTTACGCGCCTGGCCATTCCCAGGGCGTTGTGGCAAATGTTCCCATCCACATTTTCGGGGGGAGAGAAGCAGCGTCTGAACATCTTGAACGCGGTTATCCGCTCTCCCAGATTGCTGCTATTGGACGAGCCGACTGCCTCTTTAGATCCCGAAACCCGCAACGAAGTCGTGGCGCTTTTACAAACATTGAAAAAGAAAGGTACAAGCATGATCGGTGTGTTTCATGACCATGAAACCATGAAAAGGCTTGCCGACAAGGAATATTCATTTGCCCAGGAAATGGAGGCGGTACGGTGAGGACAGGAATAATCGGAGGAAATATTGTACTGGACGACCGGATAATAGAAAACGGTTCCCTTGTACTTGAAGACGGAAAAATTGCATACGCCGGAGAAAAATGGGTTGACTGTGAACGGCTGATCGAAGTACACGGCGCCTGGGTCCTTCCCGGTTTCATTGATCTGCATAATGACGCGATTGAAGTCGAAGCCGAGCCGCGGCCCGGCGCTCACATCCCGCTGGAGATTGCCCTGTCCAGCCTTGAATCAAAATTGATCAGCCACGGCATAACCTCGATCTATCACTCCTTTTCCTGTATCGAAGGAAAACGGGAAATCCGGGCACTGGACTTTATTGTGCGGAACATAGAGGCGCTGAACAGTTTGAAAACAAGGGCATTAATACGCCATTTTGTCCACGCCCGGTACGATATAACCGAGACCGAGTTCGCGCTTCCGTTGGAAAATTTCATTCACCAGGGCAAGGTCGATCTTGTTTCTTTCATGGACCATACTCCCGGTCAGGGACAGTACAAAAACATTCAGGTTCTTGTGGACTATCTTATGCACCACCATGATATTCCTGAAGACCAGGCATTCAAGATTGTCGAGGAAAGGATGAAAAAAGGGGGGTCCCCGGCCATTTTTGACCATATTAAATCCCTCATAAGGGCTGCTCTTGCCGCGGGTTTACCAATAGCGAGCCACGACGATGACAGTCCGGAGAAAGTGCGTATGATGAAAGATCTTGGGGTACACATAAGCGAGTTCCCCATTGACCGTGAATCTGCAAAAGCTGCAAAACGTGAAGGCATGCATGTGGTGTGCGGCGCGCCGAATGTACTCCGGGGCGGCTCGAATTCAGGGAATATGCGGGTGATTGACGCGATACGCGACGGCAGTGTGGATGTGCTGTGCAGTGATTACCTGCCCGGAGCCATGCTGCATACGGTTTTTAAGCTGTTCCGCAGCGGTGAAATGCAGCTGCCGGAGGCAGTTCGCATGGTGAGTCTGCATCCCGCCCATGCGGTGGGTATTCATGAAGAACTGGGTTCACTGCATGAAGGTAAAGCCGGTGATGTACTGATAGTACAGGAGGACAAGGGTTTCCCTTTTGTACAGCAGGTTTTCGTGGAAGGGGATCTGGTCCTGGACAGACGGCTGAGGGATTTTTCCCCTCATACGCGGTTGCAGGAAAAAGAGGTGTACGGCTATGGAAGGTAAAGTCCTGGGAAAAGATCCCGTTCTGCATAGGGAGGTCCGTATAAAGGATTCAGTCATTGGAGAATGGACCGAGATTGGAGAAAAGACGGACATTGTTGAATCGTCTATCGGAGATTACAGCTACTGTGCTGGATACAATTCGATTTACTACACAGAGCTGGGAAAGTTCTGCTCCATAGCAACGTACGTGAGAATCAATCCCGGAAATCATCCGATGGAGCGTGTCATACAGCATCATTGCACCTATCGCAGGCGGCAGTACGGGTTTTGCGACAGCGACGATACTGATTTTTTCCAATGGCGCAGGGATCATCACTGCGCCATCGGCCATGATGTGTGGATCGGTCATGGTGCCACAGTCATGGCCGGTGTTTCCATCGGGACCGGCGCGGTCATCGGCGCAGGAGCCGTCGTTACGAAGGACATACCTCCTTATGCTGTTGCGGTCGGGGTCCCCGCCAAAGTCCTGCGGTACAGGTTCGCAGAGGAACAGGTACAGGCGCTGCTGGCACTGGCCTGGTGGGACTGGCCGCGCGAGAAAATGCAGGAAAGTTTGGAAAAACTCAACGATATAGGGGCGTTTCTGAAAACCTATGGATAATACAGAACTGCAGCTTATCAGGGACACCGCGGTTTCAGCCGCCAAATGCGCCGGCGGCTACCAGAAAGACCGCTTTCAGAAACAGGTTGAGCTGTTCTCGTCGTCACAGTACGACTTGACGACCATGATCGACAAGGATTCAAGTGATATTATCGTGAATCATATCGGGAGTGTGTTTCCTTCCCACTCCATGTTGTGCGAGGAATCGTCCTATGTAAACGGGACAAGTGAATATGAGTGGGTTATTGATCCCCTCGACGGTTCTGTAAACTACTTTTTAGGTATACCCTATTACTGCGTGTCAATTGCCTGCTACCGGAATGCAGGCAGCAGAAAGGAACCATTGTGCGGAGTTGTCTACGCGCCTTCCACAGAAGAATTGTTTGTCGCCGTCAGTTCCGGGGGCGCATTTTTGAACGGCAGACGCATCGTTCCCGACAGGGGGAAACCCATGGGAGAAGGCGCTGTTGCCGTGAGTATGGGCAGTTCTCCCGAGGTATTCCGGAGAGTGCATTCCCTTTTGCCGGCAGTATTCGAGGGGTCACGTAAAGTACGCAGTATGGGCGCGACGGCCCTGGATGTATGCCGGGTTGCGTCCGGAGGCCTTACCGGCCTGTTTCAAATGGGCGTAAAGGAGTGGGATTTTGCCGCCGGAAGGATTGTCCTTGAGGCTGCCGGCGGGTGTTTTTCTTATAAGGAAGAGCGCGATGGGGTGTTCACTATTCTGGCAGGGAACACAACAAGCATGCCGGAGATGGAGGAAGTATTCAGATGGAAAGCCGGCGTTATGTCCTGATTACCGAGGTCCCTTCCCATATCGCAGAAATCATCACTCCGGTACGGGAAGAAATGGCCAGGCTGTTTTCCAGTTATGCCGCACTTGCCTACCCGCCTCACATCACCCTCCGTACAGGCCTTATTGTCCCTGCCCAGGCCCGGGCCGGAGTGTTTGAACATTTTGCTGCCCTTACAAAGGACTTCGGCTCCCTGCCGGTAGAAACAGACGGCATCATGCATGCCGAGTATGCGCCCCGGAAGTACCTCGTTGCCTACCGTATCAAGAAAACAAAGCAGCTGTGCGATTTTCACGATGTACTGCTTTCTTACACCGCCTACCGGAAAAGCGATCGCACGGATTTTGAACCCCACATGACCCTGCTGTTTGATGACCTTGCAAAAGACAGCTGCGAACAGGCTCTTGATCATATTCATGAAAATGAAAAAAATTTTCCACAACTGCGCTGGCAGTTGAGCGAATACGGGCTGTATTATCTTGAAGGCCGCCGTTGGAAACCGGAGGTCATATACCCCCTCGGCCGTCCAGTGTAAATGCCAAGGAAAGCATACACGGCGCCTGCCTGGGTTCAACGACGGTTAATCAGCCATACGGCGGTGACCGCGAGCACTCCCCCGGAAATCATGGACGGCTCGGGTACTTCCTTAAGGAGCAGCCAGGACAGCAGTACCGCGAAACCAGGAACCAGGAAAGTGAAAGACCCGGCTCTTCCTCCGCCAAGGCGCTTCGCGGCCAGGAAATAAAGGCCGGTGCCGATGGATCCCGCAAAGACCGCCAAATACAGGGTGTTCAGCCAGAACCCGGCCGGCAGGGCAGCAAGGCCCGTGAAGTTTTTTTCCATGAAAAACAGAAGATTGAAAACCGTGGCGCAGCCGTAGAGGCCTGCGTTATAGAAAAGCGCCGGCATCTGCTTCTGTGCTTTTGAACTGAACACCGTGAGAACCGCCCAGGCGAAAGCCGCGGCCAAAAACAGCAGATTACCGCTCGACACAACCGCGCTGAATGAATACTTCCAGGGAGAGATGAGCAGGGCCCCGCCGGCAATACCGAGAAAGAGGCCGGTTTTCTGGGAAGGAAGGAGCGGCTCCTTTGTAATGGCCCTGTTCAGTACAAGGGCAAAGAGCGGGTTCAAGGTTGTGACAATGATGCCGCCTTTACCGGCAAGACCGTTTTTCAAGCCCTGAAAAAACAGGTGATTATAGATAATGAGGACCAGGGCGGATGCAATGAGCCACAGAATGCCGTGAAACGAAACAGAAAAATGCTTTATGTTTTTTTCTCGGAAACCGCCGGTTACAGCGATACCTGCATACACCGGAAAGAAAGAAAGAAACGAGAATAAAAAACGCCAGAATACAATGACATGTGCGGGAGCGGTGGCCGCAACAAGTTTACCGGAAACCCAGCTTGCTCCCCAAAAAAGCATTGCCGACATCATCAGAAGAAAAAACGCTATATTATTTCTTTTTTCAACAATTTCCATACAATTGATACTGTAAGATATTGTATGAGCTTTGAATAGTTGGTACAAAGAAGTAGTTACAACCGCTCATCAATTTCAAATGTGCAATCGGCTTGTGGTGGTGCTATAGTTTATGGTAACCGGAGACGATCATGAAAAAAAATATATACGTTTTTGGTACTTTTTGCGTGCTTATTACAGCCCTTGCCGGCTGCGCAACCCTCGGATCTGATCAGTTTCTTTTATCAAATCTGGACAGAAATGAAAAGTCTGATATTCTCACCAGCAAAGGCATTGTGTACTACGAGCAGCAGCTCAACAATAATGAAAACTATCTTTTGGTACCGCGGTCAAAAGCCTTTTTTGAAAACGCCCTTGTCTATAACCCTGAAAATTCCGTCGCGAAGAAATATCTGGACCGTCTCAATGTGTTTATAGAGCAGCAGGTTAAAAAGAATCTTGAGCTTGCCCGCAAGTACAATGCAGTCGCGGACAAATCGGAACAGGACATATTTAATCTGTGCTACTTTACCCAGAAAGCATTTGAGGTGGACCCGTCAAACAGGGAAGTACGAGACCTGAAAGACGATATTCACGACATGCAGGAAGAATTGATATCCACGTATATTGACAGGGGAAATGAAAACCTCTCGCAGATGGCCTCCGCACAAAACCAGAAGGCCCGTGAGGAGATTTTTCTGAAGGCCCACAATAACTTCGGCAGGGCCCTGCTCCTTGATCCTGTCCACAGCCGCGCTGCGAAGGCAATGAGCGAGGTCAAAGACGGCCTGGAAGAGATTGCGGCGGAATATATTAGTAAAGTCAAAAGTGATCTTGATGCAAGCCGATTCGGCAGTTTCGAAGACGATATGAAAGGTATCCGGTTTTTGAATGCAAAGATCGACAATCGTCTCAAGGACCCGATCAATCAGCTGCATTACCGTTATTATTTCCAACAGGCAAAAACGGCTTTTGCCAGGAAAGATTACCGCCGCGCTGAAGGTCATGTAAATCATGCACTGTCAGTGTCCCGTACCCAGGAGGCCCTTGATTACCGTTCCATGATTCGCGAACGCCGGCGTGCGGTTGATGAAAGCAGGGAATTCAGCGAATTATTGTTGGAAATTGATACCACAATCGAAGAAGGAAACCTGCTGGAGGCTGATACCTCCCTTCGTCAGCTTAAGGAGCGGGCAGCAGGCGCATCCCAGAAAAACCAGGTTGACTCACGACTCAAGACAATACGCGACCGCATTCCCGCTCTGTACCGCAGAGGTCTGGACCTGTACCAGAAAGAAGAATATAAACAGGCGGTAGAAGTACTGGAAATGGTGGTTGCCCTTGATGCCTCCTACGAACAGGCCGCTCCTTATCTGGAAAAAGCGAAAGGGCGCCTGCGTATCATAGAGTCATTTTAGGGCCGGGGGAACAAATATGCACAAAGCAGCGCCGGCAGAAACCTCTGATGGAGGAAAGATACAGAAAATGCCCACGGCAAAACCCCGGAAGGAAAAAAGACAGAAGCATGTGGAAATTTCCAAAACCGTCATTTCCGGACCGGATGGCCAGGGCAAACCGCGTCTGTTGACCATTGTCCTTATTCATTTTTTTGAAATATTGTATTCCCTGTTTTTAATCGCATGGTTTTACCTGAGTTTTTTCATTCCCAATCTGCTGGTGGTGAATATCCTGTCTCTTCCCCGGGAGCTTTTCGGAGGTGAAGGACAGGCCGTATTGTATGTAATTGCCACAATTGGCGTATGGGTCATTCCTTTTCTGGCGGTTTTTAAGATCACCGGCATTTTCTTTAAAAGCAATATGCCCTACTTTTCGGATACCTCCAAGCTGTTCAGTCATGGCATGAATGTGGTCATGTCGTTGGTTCCGCTGTTCTTCCTCACCCTTCAGATTGCCTTGAGCGCCCGGAGCATAAGTTTTTTTCTTGGACTTTCCTATTACACCTACGCGGTTTTCGGGGCATCAATCACCTATAATTTTCTGTTCATACTCTTATTGATTCGGAATATCAACAAGAAAAACGCCACCTATCATGAGTATCTGGG
>JAFGQL010000077.1 GCA_016935695.1 Spirochaetales bacterium | reverse complement strand
GGGGTTTCGCCAGGTCCCCATCAATCACGGTTCCCCGTATACAGTAAAGTTCAGCCGCTTCTCTTCCTCAATGAAAAATCCGATAAACTCGTCCGCCCTCTTGAAAGACCGCAAGTGTTCCACCTTTTGGGTATTGCGCAAAATGCGCGCCAGTTTGGCCATGATGCGCAGATGTACTGCTTCCGAATCCGATACGATAAGGAAGAACAGGAAGGTTTTCTTCTGGTCTGCCAGGTTGAAATTGATCCCCTTACCCGACATGCCAATAATAATGCCGGGCCCTGCGGCAAACCCCTTACGCAGAGTGCGGACATGAGGCAGGGCGATACCGTTGTCCAGGGCGGTGGACATCATGTCTTCACGCTGGATCAAAAGACGGGTAAGTTCCTGTTCGTCTGCCACCAGGGACAGTTCAAAGGCCTTCCCGGCCAGTCGGGCAAGGGCCGAGTCCCGGTCACCGGCTTTCATATCCAGAATCACCCCGTCTTTGGACAAGAGCCGGGAAAGGGGAACAAAGTCGAGTTCCCCTTCTATCAGCATTGAAAGATCATTCTGGGGCACCACTTCCATTTTGGATACCAGCCAGTCATTGATGATGGCCCGGGAAAAACGCCACTGGTTGCCGATTTTGGCCGCCGGTATCTCACCGGCGTTCACCATTTTCAACATGGTCTTTTCGGAAACCTTCAGGTACTCCGCCAGCTCCGAGAGGGTAAGAATATCATCCTGTAAAAAGCCTTCCATGGTACCTTCCTATGAATGCTCAAGTTCATCCGCTTTCCGGGTGAGCTCGGCGATTTTTTTCGTGAAATGCTGCTGGAGTTTCCGGTGCTCGATCATCCCCAGGACCTTTCCCTCCGGCCCGGTCATTGGTATGGAGTTGATCCCCAGGGTCTTGAACATCCGGCTTACTTCTACCGCTTCGGTCCCGGGACCGCAGGAATAAGCCGCCGGTTCCATAATGTCATGAACAAGGAGGAATTCGCTGAACTCCGCCGCCATAAAGGTGTCTTTGAGTTTCTCGATGGACACAATCCCGATCAGCCGTTTTTCTCCATCCACAACGGGATAATACAGGTTATCGTGCTGGGCGAAAATACCCAATACTTTGGAAATGCTCATGTCCTCGTCCAGGACAGGTATGTTGACATCGCAGATATCCGCGGCGCTGCTCTGCAGGATAAGGTCGTCTTCAGTAATATTCAGCCCTGCTTCACCGGCCTTTACCACCGCGATTTTTACAAACACGGGACCCGCGATCTGGACCACGAAAGTGGTAAGGGTAATCACCAGCATGATAGTGTTTCCCGCTTCTCCCGGAAAGGTTTGTCCGGCCATGATTGACAAACCGATGGCAACCCCCGCCTGGGACAGGAGACACAGGGGCAGATATCTGCGGACCGTCGCCGGGGCCCGGGACAACCGGGCTCCCAGCCAGGCGCCGGCGGCCTTGCCGGAAAACCGGGCAAGCAGAAACACCAGGGCCAGGGCAAGAATAACAAGGTTCAGACTGGACACATTTATCTTGGCTCCCACCATGACAAAAAACAACACAAAAATGGGCGGAGTGAATTTCTCTACAAGTTTGAAGGTTTCCTTGCTGCGCCTGGGCGCAAAGTTGGTAATGAAAAACCCCATGCTCATGGCAGCCAGGATCATGTCGGTCCCGATGGTTACGGCGATCCCGGTTAACAGCAGAATTGCGCTTATAGAGAAGGCAAGGATACGGTCCTCGTTTTTGAAGTTGCGGATCAGACGGTAAAGGATGAACCCTGTTCCCAGTCCCAGGACTACCGATCCTCCGATCTCCCAGCCGATCATCAGCAGATGATGAAGAATTCCGCCGGTGCTGATCCCCAGTAAATTTCCCGCGATACTCGTCGCAAGGGCAAACAACACCAGGGCAACACCGTCATCCATGGCCACGATACCCAGGACTATGGTGGTCAAAGGACCTTTTGTCTTGTTTTCCCACAGAACATCGGTGGTCGCCGCCGGCGCCGTCGCCGAAGAAACTGCCCCGAAAACAAGGCCGAGGGCCGATGCATAGACCATGTCGCCGAACAGAACATAGCCGACGAAAGTGGTGAGAATGGTAACCAGGACAAAGGATCCGAGTGACTCCAGGAGCAGAATTGACATGAACTGCCGGCCGAATTTCCGCAATGTTGAAATTTTCAGTTCACCGCCGATCATGAAACCAATAAGTCCAAGCGCGAAGGAACTGAAGGGCTGGAGGTTTGCAAGCGCGGTTTCGTCTATGAACCTGAAACCGGAATACCCCAGAACCATACCGGCGCCGATATAACCGATCACCTGGGGTATCTTGAAACGCTGGAACAGCCGCCCCGCAAGGGTGCCGCCGAAAAGAACAACGCCGAGGAGCAGGAGGGAATGAGGGTGAAACGCCAGAGGAAAGGGAAGGACCCGGGATAAAAGTTCGCTCAGCATCAGGCCTCCTCCAGAATACTCACTATCTGAGCCGGAGACGCGGCGTTGACCAGAGCGTCCCGGACTTCTTCATTTTTCAGATGGGACATGATCATGGATAACAGACGTATGTAGTCACGATGGCAGTCCTTGGCCACAATGATCATGATCACAATTTTGATGGGCTTTTCATCGAGGCTCGCGTAATCACTTATCCCTTCCCGGGACACGCCTGCCATGACAATGGGTGCGGCAACACCCTCGAATCGGACATGGGGAACGGCAATCGACAGGCCAATGCCCGTACTCATGAGCTGTTCCCGGTAAAATATCTCTTTCCGCAGCTCTTCCATATTCTCTACGGCTTTCTGGGCTTCCAGTATTTCCAGAAGTTCAAGGAGTACTTCGTTTTTCCGTGTGCTTTTAAGGAGGACACAACGGTCTTCCCGCAAGAAATCTTTTATCTCCATGGGTACCTCCAGGGGTTCATGCAGGGTAATACGGTAATGTTATACCCCTTGAAGGCCTTTTTCAAGATGTTTCAGGTGTTATTTATCTTTATTTACCGTTATTTTCTTCTATTTTCTACATTGCAACGGTGATCACTCTCCAGACTCCTGCCCGCCGTCCGGATTCTTCCCTCCGGAAGACCCGGCAAGGGCATCCATGAAATCAGACATTCCGCGCAGTCCCGCCGCCAGCCCTTCGCCGGCCGCGTCCATAAATGAACGCATTTTTTCATCGGCCCTGCCCGATGTAATGTCGTCGACGACCGTGTCAAAGGTCTCCTTTACCCCTTCGGCAGCCTCGTCGGCAGTCCGTGGGACCGTCCGTGTAGAGGCAGCGGCGAACTGGTACAGCATCTTGAGCATGTCAGGAGAACTGTCGGCAAAAATACCCTCCCGGACCTGGGAACGGTACATGGGCGCGAGACCGGGAACATCGCGGAATATCCACAAAAGGATGCTCCGCAGATAATACACCCGTTCCCGGTTACCGCGGGAAGGAAGGGACCCAAGCTCATCCACCACTGCCTGGGCGATGGTACCCGCGTATTCGGTCTGAAGGTCCTTCTCTGCCCTGGCAAGGGTATACGCCCCAATATAGTTTTTCTCGGATATGAGCCGTGTTATCTTTTGTCGAATGTCATCCTGCATCTGTTCCATTATGACTAACCGCCTTTTGTATATATCATACACCATACACGGTACGTACCGCGAGAGTTCTTTTTACCCCCATGGGTGTACTGTAAGTACCGGAGGCTCACGGTCTTTATTCACCCCATTGACACATCCGTTTTATGGAATATAATTCCTTTTAACAGTAATTTAAGGTAATCTACCCTATTAAACCGACTCGAAAGGAGCATATATTATGAAACTGATCAGTATTTTAGACCGTGACTGCATTTACACCCAGTCGCCTGTCACCACCAAGGAAGAAGCCATCGACCTGGTCCTGCACCAGTTCGCTGCCCGATACAAGGTAAAACAGCAGACCACCGAGATGAAGCACGCAATTTTAGAGCGGGAAAAGCTGGGGGGCACCCTCCTGGAAAACGGGATGGCGGTTCCCCACGCCCGGCTGGAGGGCTTCAACGACCTGTTCATTGGTATTGTCATACCGCAAAACCCCGTTACCGATGAAAGCGGTGCCGTAATCACCAGCTTCATTGTCTTTTTGACCACCAAATCCGGTACCTCCCTGTACCTGAAAACCCTCGCGGCCTTTGCCCGGGTGGGCATGAATACCGCCCTGTATTCGCGGTTTTTGTCCTCTCCGGACCGCGATGCGGTGATAGAAACCCTCAAAGACCTGTATGTGGAAAAGGAACTGACCGTCAAGGACATCATGTCACCTGAGGTACTGTCGGTAAAACCAGGCCAGACGATCAAGGACCTGATCAACCTTTTGTACAAACACCGGATCAGTTATGTGCCGGTGGTCAACGATGGGAAAGAACTGATCGGCGAGGTGAATATCAACGATCTGCTGAAAATCGGTATTCCCAATTACGCCGTCATGATCGGCAAACTGGATTTCTTAAGTCACTTTGAACCCTTCGAGGAATTGTTGAACAACGAGGACAAAATCCCGGTGAGCCACATCATGCGCAAGGCAGACTCCACCTTACTGCCGGGAACCACCATCATCGAGACCGCCCTTTTAATGACGAAATTCAACCGGCGGCATCTTCCCGTGGTGGAAAACGGAAAAATCGTCGGGGTCGTAAGCTTCATGGATCTTTTGAGCAAGGTCCTGAGGGCTTAGGAGACAGACATGGTTCACATTATCCTCGCCGTCGTCATTTTCGTCCTGGCCTTTGTCGTCATTTCCTTTGAGTGGATGAACAAAACCATCATCGTGCTCTTAGGCGCGGTCGTGTATCTCCTGACCGGAATCCTTTCCCAGCACCGGGCCTTTGAAAGCGTCGACTGGAACGTCATCTTCCTTTTAGTGGGGATGATGATCATCGTCGGTATTTCCAGGGAATCGGGAATGTTCCAGTATATTGCCGTAAAGGCCGCAAAAATCGCGAAGGGCGAACCCATCCGCATCCTGCTGCTCCTCTCCGTCATTACCGCCATTATTTCCGCGGTCCTGGACAATGTCACCACCATTTTGATCATCACGCCGGTGAGCATCCTGATCGCCATAGAACTGGGGCTCTCGCCTGTTCCTTTCATCATTTCCAACGCCATCGCCTCCAACATAGGCGGAACCGCGACCCTCATCGGCGACCCGCCGAACATCCTCATCGGCAGTGCAGCCGGGTTTTCCTTTGCAGACTTCATTGTGAATGTCGCGCCCGCAGCCGGCATAGCCCTCGCCGTCTACGCCCTGGTGTTTTACCTGCTGTTCAGAAAGAAACTGAAAGTGAGCCGGGAACAGAAGGCCCGTATCATGGATTTCGATGAAATGAAGACCATTACCGACCGGGGCCTTCTGATAAAAAGCGTCTCGGTCATTGTCCTGACCGTGGTGGGGTTCACCCTCCACGGGGTATTCCATCTGGAACCGGCGACCATCGCCATTGCCGGTGCGGTCCTCCTGATGATCCTTACCCGGGAACACGACGTGGACAGGTTTTTCAAGGAAGTTGAATGGGGGACCATCTTCTTCTTTATAGGGCTGTTCATCCTGGTGGAAGGTCTGGTGGAGCTGGGGGTCGTGGAATTCCTTGCCGCCAAGTCCCTTGAAATCACCAAAGGGGACCTGGGCCGGACCTCCATCCTTCTGTTGTGGGTCTCCGGGGTATTCTCCGCCTTCGTGGACAATATTCCCTATGTGGCCACCATGATCCCCCTTATAAAAAACATCGGACAGCAGATGGGGGAACACGCCATTGATCCCCTGTGGTGGAGTCTGTCTCTGGGAGCCTGCTTCGGCGGCAACGGTACCCTCATCGGCGCGTCGGCCAATGTGGTGGGTGCGGGTATCGCACAGAAGAGCGGCTACAACATCAGCTTCCTGGAGTTCACCAAATACGGTGCGCTCATGACGGTCATTACCCTGGTCATTGCATCGGGCTACATGTATCTGCGGTACTTCTTGTAGCCTACTCTATCAATCCATACAGGGTTGTTACCGATTTCGCGGGCAGGGAGACAGTGAATTCGCTGCCCGACAGGGCATCTGAGGCACCGCCGGCATCAACCTGGGCAAGATCTTCCGCCGCCGAGGTACGCCAGGCGCCAATAGAAGTAAATTTCGTGATGCCTGCCACATTGACACCTGTGGTGCGGGGTTCTGATGATGCATTTATAAGGACAATGGCCATTTCAGCGGCATCCGGACTTTTATAGGCGCTCGTGTACACGTTGTCCTGTGGCGATGCGGTAGTCCCGACCCTGAACCATCCCGGACGGATGAATCGGCTGTACTGACCCAGGACATACATCCGCTTGTTGAGGATGAGCGTACTGTCAACATAGTTGATCAGACTGCCCTTGGTATCCGAGGTATGCCAGAGCCACCAGTAGATAAACGCGTTAATCTCGGTGATGGTCATGTCGTAATGGACCATCTTTCCCCAGTATATGCCGTCATCGATTCCCGGGTCGTTTGCCGTTCCCTGGGAAACTTCGCTTACCCAAATCCGCTTTCCTGCGGCGTCGGATACAGGGAGCACTTCGGCGCCGAGAAAAGAACTCTCATGAGGATGTTCGTACTGGTGCACCCCGACGATATCCAGGTAATCCGCCGTTGCCGCATCAGTGAGGGTGGGCGTAATCAGGCTTTCTTCAAGATTGATCCCCTCGGGCCCCATAACTGCGACCTTCCCCAAAACCCCTTTGATTCTGAAACGGTCCCCCAGGATAGCCACAAAGCTTCGAATTTCCTCTGCCGTCCATTCACAGGATTCATACGACGGTGCCCAGTTGGGTTCATTCTGAACGGAAAGGACCCGCAAGGAAACGCCCATGTTTGTCTCAAAAGCGCTGTAGAAATCAGCCAGCAAATCTGCGTAATCATCATAGTATTCAGGGACGAGGGTTCCGTTGTATGCGGGATACTGGGGATCGGGAAATCCTGTTTTCCATAAATTGGGCGGCGTCCACGGCGTACTCATGACAACCAGATCTTCAGGACCGTTGTTCAAAGCGGTAATTGCCTGTATGAGGGTCCGTGTGTTGTTCATTTCCCAGCTGTTCCAGTTGAAGGTGAAGTGCTTCACACCGTCGGATTCGGTATATATGTAGGAAATGTGGTTTCCGTCTTCATCTGTTTCTGCCTGAAGGAAACCGTCCCTGTAATCCCCGGGATTTTCGCGGAAAGGCATCCTGTTGCGCAGAATGGAAAGGCCGATGCCCGATTCCCTGTCGAACAACAGCGACACAATCTGAGAGCGGATACTGGTGTCCGTCGGCAGGCCCTGCCAGGCGTTGGAACCGCCGAACCCGTCTATCTCCTGACGCTGGTCGCCCAGGGCAACAAACACGGTGCCGGAACCTTCAACGTACAGGGTTTTTTCCGAAAGGAATTCAGGGCCGTATTTGTGCACTATATCCTCATTGCCGTTTTCCACATCACTGCCATCATCTGATCCTGCCCCAAGGCTGCAGGCCACTGTACCACACACAAAACAAACTGCTATACACACGAGCATGATACTCGACGGTGCTCTCATCATATTACTCTCCTGTTACCCGGTTTCACTGCTTATCTGTCATAGTATATAACTTCCCCAATTTTATATCCATTTTCTCTAATATTTATATTATTAATGTGCTGGTAAATTCATGCCCTGTATGGTCCGGAAAACAGCACAAAAGCAATATTCTCCAATACAGCAATAATCCCGCCGGGTTATACTGGGTACCATGAACGCTCACCGACAGGCACACACATCCGACTCTCTGGCATTCTTTACCCAAAAGGAATCCCTTCATGCGTATCCGGTCCACAGCCACGCCCGGTTTTATGTTTTTGCCCGGGTAGACCGCGGCAGCATTGCCTGTTTCGGCAAACCCGGTGCCTCCCCCCTGCCCGGAAATACCGCGTCCGCCGGTGACCTGATCGTGATAAACCCGGAACAGGCCCATTCGGGCTACCCGGCGGACGGAAAGCCCTACTCCTACCGGGCCCTGTACATCAACAGGAATTACCTGGCCCTGCTGTTCGGTAGACAGACCCCTCCCCATTTCTCGCCGTCCATCATCAGGGCTTATAAAGGCCAGGGGGAATTCGATACCTGTTTCAGGAACCCCCAGGCAGACGAGCACATACCGTTTTTCCAGACCGGGCGGACAGAAGACAGTCCGGAAGAACCACTTCTGCTGTTTCTTTCACACCTTCTGGACCTGGGGCTTTTTGAGGAGGGAGAGACCTCTCCGGGCGACATGGCCCACTGCGTAAAATATATCAAAGCCCATACTGGGGAAAAGCTCACCCTGGACCGTATGGCCCGGGACTGCGCCATGAGCAAGTTTCACCTGGTACGCCGCTTCACGGCGGAAACCGGGATCACACCGCTTCATTTCCACACCCAGGAGCGGATTTCCCAGGCAAAAGCCCTGTTGAAATCCGGCCGGGATATCGCGGATGTCGCCCTGGTTCTGGGCTTTTACGACCAGAGCCATTTTCAGAACATCTTCAAATCATTCACGGGGCTCACTCCCCGTCAATATCTCAAAGGACAGCACCAGTGACAGAAAAAAGACTCCCCTTTACCAAAGAAATGCTGGAAGAAATCGCCGCCGAAACACCCACCCCCTTTCACCTCTATGACGAGGCGGGCATTACCGACAGCGCGAACTCGTTCTTAAAAGCCTTCGATTGGGCGCCGGGAGGATTCAAGAATTTTTTCGCCGTAAAGGCGCTCCCGAATCCGGCGGTTCTTCGACTTTTGAAAACATTGGGCATGGGCGTCGACTGCTCATCCTATACGGAACTCGAGATCGCCCGGCGCTGCGGATTCGAAGGCCGTGAGATCATGTTCTCCTCCAATGATACCCCCGATGAGGAATTCCTTTTCGCAAAAGAGCTCGGGACGATCATAAACCTGGACGACATAAGCCATATAGATACCGTCGCGCGCCTGGGCTGTATAGAAGAGACTATGTGCCTTCGCTTTAATCCGGGCGACGAAAAAGGCGGAAACGACATCATAGGAATTCCGACCGAGGCCAAATACGGACATACCAGGAAGCAGATTATAGAAGGCTATACCCGGCTTAAAAAACTCGGCGTACAAAGGTTCGGGCTGCACACAATGGTGGCTTCAAACGAGCTTGAAAACGACTACTTCATAGAGACGGCAAGGATTATGTTTTTGCTTGCGGCAGATATATACAAAGAGACCGGCATTGAAATAAGTTTCATTAACCTCGGCGGCGGGATGGGCATACCGTATACCCCCCAACAGAAGGCAATCGATATCCGGTATGTTTCAAAAGGCATAAAGAAAGAATACTACGCGCTTTTACCGGAGGCTCTGCCAAAACCGCGCTTGTTCGCCGAATGCGCGCGCATCATTACCGGGCCCCACGGTTACCTCGTGTCCAGAGTGCTTCACATCAAACAAACCTACAAAACCTTCATAGGCCTGGACAGTTCCATGGCGAACCTGATGCGTCCCGCGATCTACGGTGCGTACCATCACATCACCGTACCCGGTAAAGAAACGGCGCACCTTGCAACGACCGCGGATGTAACCGGCAGTTTATGTGAAAACAACGACAAGTTCGCCATCGACAGACGGCTGCCGCAGATCGACCGGGGAGACCTTCTGGTTATTCACGATACGGGAGCTCACGGCCACGCGATGGGATTCAACTACAACGGGAAGCTCAGATCGGCGGAGATTCTCCTTACCGCCGATGGACAGCACCGGCTGATCCGCAGAAAGGAAACCCTGGAGGACTATCTGGCAACGGCGGTGTGGTAAATCGTTTTTATAAAAAAAGCATAACTAGCGCAAGATTGTACAATACGCTCGTTGCCAATCCATGGTACCAAATCTTCAACGATAGCATGTCATGAATATGCACAAGGAGGAACAAATGGATACATTCACGCGATTCGAGAAAGGCTGCGTACAAATTGACGGCATCCGTATTGATGCCTGCACCCTGGACTGGAATGAACACCCGAGCTTCAAGGGCGTATATTTGAAACACCTAATCACTGGTTCTCTGACCAAGGGACGCTTCAGCAGTCACCTGGTAAGAATAGATGCCGGCGCGGAAATCGGGACACATGTCCATGAAAGCCAGCTTGAGCTGCATGAAGTGATAGCAGGCAGCGGATTCTGCGAAATAGAAAATACGCAAGCGGACTATATGGCGGGAGTATGCGCAATAATTGAAGCGGCAGCGTCCCACCGCGTGCAGGCCGGTAACGGCGGCCTGTACATGCTTGCAAAATTCATCCCGGCTTTAGTATAGTTGGATCATGAATCCCGGTTCCGCCGTTACCATCACTGCCTCTGGGATACCGCGTTTACGGGTTTTAGAAGCCTGGGGAATGGCCCACGACTTTGAGCCCCACAGCCATGAAGACTATTGTTTCGGGCATATCAAGGCAGGAGAAAGGCTTTTCACCCTGGAGGGAAGCACCCACCATCTGAAAGAACACGACATGTTTGTGTGTAATCCGGGAGAAGTGCACAGCTGCAGCACCGGTAAAAACACGCCTCTCGCTTATACCGTTCTATGCGTTCCCACCCGGTATATCAACATGCCGGGGCAGATTCCAGACCAATGTTCCCGTAAAGAAGGAAACGCTCAATACAGATTTGAAAATCATATCATAAAAGAAAGCGGGCTTTATTTGCAGTTTACCGAACTTTGCTCCATCCTGGGATCAAAAGAGCCTGTGGGCAGGAAAGAAAAAGCCTTTGCTCTGTTTATGAAAAAAATGATTCAGACCTACAGGAGCTTTGCGGACAACCGGACAAATACAGACTGCGAAAGCAGCGGCGGCCCGGGCGGTGTGCAGGAATTTGTGCTGTCAAACTGTCACAAGCAGCTGACACTGCGGGAACTGTCTGAGCGTTTTGGAATGAGCCCGTGGTATATAAACAGATGTTTCAGGCAGCAGACAGGCATATCCCTCCATAGATACCAGCTTCAGGCAAGGATAGAGAAATCCTGTCGGCTTCTCAGAAAAGGATCAAGCATAGCAGAGGCGGCGGCCGCGACAGGATTTTCCGATCAAAGTCATTACCACCGCTTTTTCAAGAAATTTTACGGAGTCACCCCAGGCGTCTATGCTGCCCTAAACCGCGGAGGTTAATAGAGCGGCTATAAAAAGCTCGCCGTCCTGCCAGAAAATCCTAGACGCACAGCGTTTCTCTATCCCAGATCGCATAGTCCGCCAGACCGAAACTACATACTCGACTGCACCGTCGAAAGCTCGTAATACAGGCCGCCTTTTTTCATAAGGCTGTCGTGATCGCCGGCCTCTTTTACCCGGCCGTTTTCCAGTACCGCGATCTGATCGGCCTTGCGGATAGTGGAAAGCCGGTGGGCAATCACCACGGTGGTACGCCCCCGGATGAGCCTGTCCAGAGCTTCCTGTATGAGTTTTTCGGTGGCTGTATCAACCGCGCTGGTGGCCTCATCCAGAATCAGGATGGGCGCGTCTTTCAGGACTGCCCGGGCAATGGAAATGCGCTGTTTCTGCCCACCCGACAGTTTGATGCCCCGCTCTCCTATGAGGGTGTCGTACCCGTCGGGACATTCGCAGATAAACTCGTGGGCATTGGCAATCCGTGCCGCGCGGAGGACATCCTCATCTGTCGCGTTGGGGTTGCCGAACAGTATGTTGTCCTTGAGGGAACCGTTGAACAGAAACACGTCCTGGAGCACGATGCTGATATGCCTGCGCAGAAACGCAAGATCGTAGTCCCGGACGTCCACACCGTCCACACGGACACAGCCGCCGGTCGCATCGTAAAACCGGGGAATGAGACTCGCTATGGTGGATTTCCCCACACCGGTAGGACCCACCAGGGCGGTCATTGTTTTCGGCTCCATGCACAAAGATATGTCCTCGAGGACGTTTGTCCCTTCTTCGTAATGGAACCACACATTCTCGAAGGACACCCTTCCGTCTATGGTGCCCGAGGCCGCCCGGGGCGACTGCGGCGTGCGCACTTCCGGCCGGACCGACAGGATCTCGCGGACCCGTTCCGCTCCTACAACGGCTTCCTGGGTGTGCTCCCAGGCCTGGGTAAGGGCCCGGATAGGCTGGTAGAACATTTCCAGATACAGGAAAAACGCCACAAGGTCGGCAATGGACAGGGAGCCTCCCCCGGCGAACCTTCCGCCGACGTAAATGACAATCACCGTACCCAGGGAAGAGGTGAACTCGATCAGGGGACTGAAGGTGGCCATCAGCTTGAGGGCCTTCAGGTTTGAGCGGCGGAACTTCTCTATCCTGGACCAGATGTTCCGGGATTCATTGTGTTCCTGGTTGAAGGCCTGGATTTCCCGTATGCCGGATATATTGTCCTGAAGGTTTGCGTTGAGCATGGCCAGATCTTCCTGGCGTTCCCGGAAAGCCGGCCTGACATACACCCCGAAGGCCCGGACAGCGACGATAACCAGGGGGATGGGAATAAGGGACAGGAGCATGAGAGAGGGGCTCATGGAAAACAGCACCGCCGAAACCCCGGCAAGGGTGAGGACATTCACCACCGTGTCAGGGACCGCGTGGGAAATGAGGTGTTCGAATTTGTCGGTATCGTTCACCAGCCGGGACATGAGTTCGCCCGTCTGCCGGCGCTCGTAAAACCGCAGGGACTGGCCCTGAAGATGGTCGTAGACGTCCCGCCGCACATCGGCCACCGCACCCCAGCCGGCGACGTGAGCCAGGTAACTGCGCAGGAACTGAAACACGGCCTTGATTATGTACACGCAAAGGACCATGGCAGCGAGGGTTCCGATGCCGGAGGCAGCGCCGGCACTGACCATCTGGATCAGCCTGCGGATAAGCCAGGGACCGGCCAGCTGCACGGAAACCAGGACAAAGGTGGCTCCCACCGTGGCGGCGACCCACCATGTGTATTTCTTTAAATATCGGGTAACGAAAAAAATGTTGTTCATGGGGTTACCAAGCATAGACCAATGACAGAATAATGAGAAGAGACACGGGGCGGGAAGGAGCTTAATTCCGGGACCGTCGGAAGAAAGATCAGTTTACCGGTACAGCGGGACGGGAAGGCCGCTCCTTGGGATAGGGGTTTATCTTGTCATACCTGCCGGCCGATGAAGAATACCGGCCCTTGGGACGGTACACCCGGACCTCGAAATGGAGATGGGGACCTGTGGAGACCCCGGTATTGCCGATATACCCTAAAAAGCGCCTGCGCTCTACCCGCTGACCGGTTATCAGCTCGGATTTGAGGGCCATGTGGCTGTAGAAACTCCGCCAGCTTTTGGCATCGGGATACTGGGCCAGCACCTCCGGCGTCATATCATGCTCGATCTCGATTCCCCAGCCGTAGCGGTCGTCCCATCCGTTGTAAGTGACAAACCCCGGCGCCACCGAAACCACGCTTCCGGGAGAGTTGCCGTCCCGTTTGATTTCGCCGGCGTAATTGATGACCGAAATGTTGGCTACATTGATGATGTCGATGGCAAAGTGGGGGCTGGTCCCGCCGGTGCCGAAGGGGTTCTGGCGTTTTTCCAGAAACGTGCTGGTTATCCTGAACCCCTGGCCGTCGTTCGGCTTGCCGGGAAGCTCAACCGGGTAATCCATGGATGCGAAAACCGGCTGGAAACGGCTGAAGGGTATGATCTTTTCCCGGGCGGTCGCCAGGAAAATACGGGCCTGATACTCTTCGCTGGGAAGGCGCGACATCTCGTAGATTATTTCGCCGTAGCTGGCCGCCTCGGAAATGTTATCGGCAATCAGATGATAGGATTCCTTGCGGGCCGGAAGATAATAGGTAAGTTCCTCGGCCAGACGCAGGACGTTGATCGACGCCTGCCTCTTGTTGAACTCGAAATCCCGCTCGTTCTGCAGGAGGTTTTCCTTGAGGGAACGCAGATCGAAATCAGCAGAAGACATGAAGGTATCGACGGCGTCGAAGCGCTCGTCAGATTCAACCTTTATATCGGCGATCTTCTGGTCAATCTCGTTCCGTACGGTCACAATGCCCCGGAAACGGTAAGCGGAGTACACCGACAGGGTCACCAAAAGAAGAATACCCGCCGCCAGGGAAAGGGCAGAGAGGATCCGGACACGGTAATTGTCTATCAGGGTGCGGAGGGAGAAGCGTTTTACCTTGAGTGACAGAAATAGTACGCTGTCTGCCAGTTCATCGTTAAAGTAATACCCCTTGGGCGAGGTCATTTTTATCAGATGGTCAAGAATGCGGTCAAAGTCCAATAACTCGGCACCGAGATCTTCCAGGAAAATCCGTTCCCCCATGCGTTCGACGGAGACCACCTCCCAGCGGTTCCGCAATGCCAAAGACCAGGTCCGGAACACTATATTGACCCCGTTATCTTCCTCTATCACTTCCTGAATGAACAGGCTGTGGTCCTGGGGCCGGGAGACCACCACAAAGTACTCGCCCGAATGACGGTCCTCGAGCCGGCACGGTACAACCGGTGAGGTAAACGAGACATGATGCTGTAACTGATGCAGACCGTATTCAACGATCCGCCCGATCAGTTTTTCCTTTTCCATTGTCCTTCGAGGGAATAAATCCTTCATCCTGTTAGAAATAATATGGGAATATAGGTAAAAAAGGCAAATTATTCAATTCCCGGACCCGGTATTTACAAAAGTTTTTCTCCAATTTCTCCATTACAGCTGGAATCAGGCCAAAAAAGCGGCTACAATTCCGTCATGATACGAACTCAGGAAGAAATGAAACACGAAACCCGCAGCCACATGCGCGGCGGCGACGGCGAGATCCACATGACCCACATAGTAGACGAACAGGAGCTGTCCCACGGCCGGCTCCTCGCCCATGTGACCCTGCCGCCTGGCTCCAGCATCGGTGAACATCCCCATGAGCATGAAACCGAGTACTACATCATCCTCAAAGGCTCAGGTATTGTATGCGACAATGGCGAGGACCAGCCGGTCAAGGCAGGCGACACGGTCGTGACACCCCACGGCTCTACCCACAGCCTGCGTAACACCGGAAACGAAGCCCTGGAGATGATTGCCCTCATCATGACCGACTAGTCATGACCGAAGGGCAAGGGCGTCACGGATACGGCCGAGCCCTTGGGCAAGGACGCTCCGGGGACAGGCAAAATTCAGCCTCATGAACCCTTCACCGCCGGGACCGAAGGATTTCCCGTCGTTCAAACCTACCCTGGCTTTTTTCGTGAAAAAGTTGTCCAGGTCTTTGACGGAAGCGGCAAGCTGTCTGCAGTCAAGCCAGCTTAAAAACGTGGCCTCCGGCGGCGTTTCCTCAATTCCGGCCATATCTCCTGTTTCCCGGCTGACCAGATTCCTGTTTTCCTCCAGATAGGCCATCACCTGGGCATGCCATTCATCGCCGTACAGGTACGCCGCCTCAAAAGCGCTAAGGCCCAGGAGATTGACACCGGGAATACCGTGGTTCATGGCTTTCTTGAAAGAAGCCCTCAGCCGGGGATTCTCTATGATGAGTGCAGAGGCGGACAAACCGGCTATGTTGAAAGTCTTGCTCGGCGCGACGCAGGTAACCGTCCTTGCGCCTATTTCCGGCGAAAGGGCGGCGATGGGGATATGACGGTGACCGGAGAAGACAAGTTCATGGTGGATTTCATCGGACACAATAACACCGCCGGCCTCGACCACCGGTCCGGCCATGGAAGTAAGCTCCTCCCGGGTCCAGACCCGGCCGCCGGGATTGTGGGGACTGCACAACAGAAACAGCTGCCCCTTCCTGCACTTTGCGGTGAAATCACGGGTGTCAATCCGGTGGCCGTGGCCTGTTTCGTAAGAAAGCCGGTTGAGTACCGCCTCCCGGGACTGTTCACGGATGACATCAAAAAACGGGGGATACACCGGCGACTGGATCAGGACCCCGTCCCCCGGTTGGGTAAACGCCGCGACAGCCGCATATAATGATGGGACAACACCGGGCATGAACAGGACCCAGTCCGGATCCACCTCCCAGCCGAACACCTTTTTCATTCGCCCGGCGACCGCCGCCTTCAGGCTGACCCCCGGCCGCGTATAGCCCAGGACCGGATGGTCAAGACGACGGCGCAAGTCCGCCAGCACCGGTTCCGGCGCGGGAAAATCCATATCCGCGACCCACATGGGCAGGGCTTCTGCTCCGAAAATACGGGCCCCTGTGTCCCATTTGATACTCCCCGTACGGTGCCTGTCGATGACTCTGTCAAAATCATACCTCATGTAATATGTCTATCCTTTACAGGCAACCGCTTCCGCTTCTATCCGGCCGCCCAGGGGCAAAGCCGCCACCTGGACCGCGCTCCGTGCGGGAAAAGGTTTGCTGAAATACCGTGCATAGACCTCGTTCACTTTTTTGAAGTCCGCCATATCGGCTAAAAACACCGTGACTTTTATGACCTTGTCCAGGCCGGAGCCGGCGGCCTCAAGTACGGCCTTAAGGTTCTCGAATACCTGGACCGCCTGTGATTCTGTATCAGCCCCGGCAAAACTGCCGGTGGCCGGGTCTATCCCGAGCTGGCCCGAGGTGAACACCAACGACTCCCAAGTGATCCCCTGGGAATACGGACCGACTGCCGCCGGCGCCTTGTCTGTGTGTACCGCGTGTTTCATTCCTCTCCTCCTTGTTCTGCCGGGTTACCCTCAAGACCGATATCCCGGGCAACCGTTTTCATGCCGTCTATGGTGTGGGCGATAAGGGTATCCAGCTCCATGCCGAGGGCCTCTGCCCCCTGTTTAATAAGCTCCCGGTTAACACCGGCGGAAAAACCTTTTTGCTTCCATTTCTTTTTGACCGACGTGACCGACAGATCCAGAATGCTCCGGTTCGGCCGCACATATACGGAAGCGGTAACAAGACCGGTAAGCTCATCAATCGCGTACAGCACTTTTTCCATGTCCGATTCCGGCCTCACATCAGTGCAGATCCCCCAGCCGTGACTCATGGTCCCCCGGATGACCACATCGGGATACCCCTCATTTTTGAGTATCTCCGCGGTTTTTATGCAATGCTGTTCAGGGAACTTTTCATAATCCAGGTCGTGGAGCAGCCCGGTAATGCCCCACAGGTCAGGATCCCCCTTGTACATAGGTGCAAAATACCGCATGACCCCTTCCACCGCCAGGGCGTGGTTCACAAGGCTTTCGCTCTGGTTATAGCTGTGCAAAAGCTGCAAGGCAGCATCCCTTGAAAGATGTTCCATGGTAAAGACTCCTTGTCAAATATGCAGATACGGTTTAGTGTCCTAGCAGATACCATTATAAACGGAAACAACAGGAAACGCATATGTCGGAAACACCCATAAAAGGATTAATTGTCGCCGCGGGCTACGGAACCCGGTTCCTCCCCTTTTCAAAATCTGTTCCCAAGGAACTCATCCCCTTAATCGACAGACCGGCCCTCGACTTCATCATCGAGGAGTTCGTCAAATCGGGAATAAAGGACATCATCGTCATAAGCTCACGCCGGAAAAAAGCCCTGGAAGACTACTTTGACCGGGAACCGGAAATGGAGGAACTCTTCCGCCGGGAAGGCTCTGAATCCAAACTGAAGAAAATCCTCCCCCCCGATGTAAAGGTGTGCTTCATCCGGCAGAGGGAAATGCGGGGGACCGGCCACGCCCTTTTACAGGCAGCGCCCTTCATTGGGAATTCCCCGGTGGTAGTGGCATACCCCGACGATGTGCACTTCGGCGACAAGCCCCTTGCCGCCCAGCTGATCGACACCTACAGGGAAACAGGCTGCTCGGTACTGGCGACAGTCTATGATCCCCCTGAGCTCTACAGTTACGCGGCCCTCAAGATTGCCGATGACAAGCTCCACGTACTGGACATGGTGGAAAAACCCGCCCCCGGCAAGGCCCCCAGCAAGGAAGCCTCGGTGGGACGTTACCTGTACACACCTGAGTACTTCGGCCATCTGCAGCAGGGCTGGGAGGAACACCAGAAAGGCCCCGATGCCCACCGGGAATATTACCATGTGTACGGACTGAAAAAGCAGATGGAACACAACGGGGTGGTGTACAAAAGCGTCGAGGGAACCCGGGTAGACACGGGCAACCCCGAGGGGTACATCAAAGCCCTGGTGCGCTACGCTGCCACAAACCCCGAGTGGTTCAAGGTGCTCAGGGAAGAAGTGGAAGCCGCAGGCAGGAAATAACCGGCTGAGGTAACTGTAATTCATCTGCCGTGGCTGTCGTGTTTTATCACCTCACCGGTTCGGGCGGCCGGTAGCGCTCTGCCTGCATGGCGAACATCTTCGCGTATGAGCCGCCTAGGACCATGAGTTCATCGTGAGTGCCTTCCTCGATTATTCGACCGTGTTCCAGCAGACAGACCCTTCCCGCGAGACGGGTGGTCGACAGCCTGTGGGAGATATACACCACTGTTGAGTGTTCAGCCGCCCTGTCCATGGTTTCGTTCAAGTGATATTCGCTCACCGGGTCCAGGGCGCTGGAGGGTTCGTCAAGGATCGACAGGGGTGCCGTCTTGTGGACTACCCGGGCGATGGCGAGTTTTTGAGCCTCGCCGCCGGAGAGGTTTTCTCCCGCGTCGTCAAACTCGCGGGTCAGGAGTGTCGCAATGCCGTGGCTCATCCCTCCAAGCCTGCTGGCGAAACCCGACTGCTCCAGGCTGGCGGTTACCGCCGCTGCATGTCCGTCCATGGCATCGAGGCGGTCCATTACCACATTCTCACCGACGCTCGCGGCAAACAGCTGAAAATCCTGGAAGATGACCCCCACCCGTTCGCGGTACTCATCGGGATCGAATTCCCGAATGTCGATGCCGTTTACACTGATTGTTCCGGAGGTCGGGTCGTACAGGCGCATGAGCAGCTTTACGAGGCTGGTTTTGCCGGCGCCGTTATGGCCCACAAGGGCAAGGCTTTGACCTGACGGAATGGTCAGGCTTACATGATCGAGTATCAGCGCCTCGGTGCCGGGATAGGCGAAACACACATCTTCGAGACTGATGGTCCACTCGCCGGAAGGCAGCGGTGTCGGAATTACGGGCGCTGCAATTTTCCGGGGACGGTTCAGGAATGAACGCACCTTCTCGGTAAACAGGGCCGCCGTGGTAAACTCCGAGGCAAGCTCGGCAGTCCGTTCGAGAAAGTCCTTCATGCGGCCTGTCGAATGGAACAGCGCGACAATGTCACCGTAGGTCAGGTTCTTCAGTACAAGCACCCGGTACATGACCCACAGGGTATAGCAGAAATCGAGAGCCATGTTTGAAAACAGAAAATCCGACAGGAACGCGAACAATGCCAGTTTGGGTCCATGGGTGCGAACCGAACCTTCGATTTCGTCCTTTGCCGCGTCGAACCGCGCATCCAGTTCATCTGCAACCCGGGTGAGCCGGATTTCCTTGGCACAATCGGCAGTGTAGTACACGCGGGACACGTAATTCTGAACCCGCCTGCCCGGGGAACATTCCCGGTCGAGGGTGAATGCGCGTTTTCCCAGCCGCCCCTGGGAAATGATCGTCCCCGCGACGCTCACAATGATGAAGGCAATGCCGATCGGGTCGGTCATAAAGACGAATATGCCCGAGGAGATGATGGCAGCCAGCGCGCCGATGATGGCACAGGTCTGGTCCAGCAATTTCTGGAACCGCTCCGGCGCCCGGTTCAGCACCCACACGAAATCATTGTAGTACCCGGGGTCATCGTAACATTCGATATCCACATCCGCGGCTTTTCCGTAGAACTCGCTGCGCATGAGGGCGTATATCTTTTCCATGGCCTTTGGTTTGAAAAACTGGTGAAAAAACGCGCCGAATGCAAGGTTGAAGGAAACAACCCCCGACATGATTCCTATGTAGATGAGTACCGGTAAAAAGGGCCTCTGGTATTGTATCGAGTCTATGAAGAACTTGACACTGTAGATATGCTCAAAGAAGATCATGACCTGCTGGAATACAGGATATATGAGCGCAAGCACCATAAACACTGGGGCGCGCCTGAAACCGAAGGAGAACAGCCAGGCCGTATTGGAGACAAGGGTTCGCAATGCGGGTTTCTGATTCCCGTTGCTCACTGAACTGCCTCCTCGAATGTCGTGTAATTGTCAATCACATAACGTTCGGCCTGCTTTCTGAACATATCCGCATACACATCATTCAATGCCATCAACTGGGCGTGGCTTCCTTCCTCGACAATCCGGCCACCGTCCATCACAATTATCCTGTCCGCAAGGGTTGCCGACGACAACCGGTGGGAGATGAACATTACGGTTTTATCCCTGCAGCGTTTCATCATGTTCTCGTACAGGGCATATTCCGCCATGGGGTCAAGGGCGCTGGACGGCTCGTCAAGCAGATAGATTTCACAGTCCCTGGCGAATGCCCTGGCGACAGCCACCTTCTGGTATTCGCCTCCGGAGAACACCACTCCCCCGTCATCAAGCTCGCGGGTGAGTACCGTATCCGCCCCGTCCGGAAGTCCGCGTACCTTATCGAGGATGCCTGCGTCCGCAAGAGCGCTTTCTACGGTATCATCTTCAGGTACGGGTTCCCTCATCATCACGTTGTCGGCAACAGACAGGGAGAAAATCCTGTAATCCTGAAACGCAGTGGCAAACAGCTTCCGGTATTCTCTCAGCCTTAGGGTCTTTATGTCCCGGCCGTTATAGAGAATTGCTCCGCTTACAGGGTCATAGAGCCTTGTCATGAGTTTGACCACAGAGGATTTCCCGGCACCGTTTATGCCGACAAGGGCAATCTTTTCTCCCCGTGAAAGGCAGAAATTCATGGCTTCTACGGCGAACCCTTTTTGCCCCGAGTAGGAGAAACATACATCCTTGAACTGTAATGTCTGGAAATCTTCGGCCAGCATCGCGGAATCCTCTGTATCCCTGATGGACGGGTCGGTTTCGAGAAAGGTGCGGAGATTGTTGATGTAGGTTCCGTTTTTCATGAGCTCAACCACGGCGGTAGACAGATGGATGATCATCCATGATACGCTCACCACCCCGCTTGCGAGCACGGCGAAATCGCTCAAAGTGATGCTCTTTTTGACAAGGGCAAGATAGGTACCGTAGAGAAATACCCCCTCGAAGTTGAAGACGAAAGTGAGCATATTCTGTACGAAATTGGTCACCGTGCACTTGAGGCCGTAACGGTTGAAGGTTCTCAGAATGTCAGTGATTCCGGTCTCGAAGACAGACGAAAGAACATTGCGGATTTTCGACAATCGCAGTTCCTTGGCATACTCGCCCATGTAGTAGACACGGTCGGCATAGCTGATCTTTCGACGGTGGGATTCTATTTTGCGGTCACGGGAGAAGAGCAGCTTGTTGAGCTTTTTGCCAAACACAAAGTTTCCAATAACGGGAAACAGCACAAAGACGAGCACCCATGGATCGATGGAGCTCATGGTGACCGCGACACCGACCGCTGCAATGAAAGCGGCGCCGACCCCGGGAATGTTCAGCAGTACCGATTCAAGACGCTCCCCCGCCTCCTTTACTGCAAGGGTATAGGAATTGTAGAATTCCGCATCCTCGTAATTGGCAAGATCCGCTTCCCTGGCTTTTCTGAAAAGCCGTTTCGAGAATTCTGTGAACATCCGGTTCTGGGACAGCGGCCTGTAAAACTTGATAAACCAGGTACGGTACAGGCTGATGAGCCCCGCAATAACCATGACGGCAATAATGAACATGAAGGGTTCCCGGACAGGCCTTTCGGTCTCCAGACAGAACAGGAGGTACTTGATGAAGCCGATACTGTAGAACACCCACATCAGATAACTGGTGAATGAGACGCCCCACTCGCCTAATACCCTTTTCCTGTCCAGAACCCAGGCCTCCCGGTAGAGATACCAGTTGTTGGAAAGAGAACCGCTTCGCATAGGTGATTCTGGGCCATATTTTCAGTGTGTGGCAAGTGCTTTTTTGATTATAAAAAGAATCCCTGTCCGATCAGCAATCAGTACAGTTCATTCATCTATCAGCATCGCATTATACAGACACACTGCATAATTGATGGGCATGTGGTCTTCCGGCTGTATCCCCATGGTGGCAATTTTGGCTTCATGAGGTTTTTTGCGCTGATCGTCGGGCGGGTAAGAGTCCAGTACCTCACCGCCGTAGGTAATGTATTTAAGAATGCCTGAATCCGCATACCTGATCCCCAGGGCAGGAATATCTATGGGCACCCTGGTAACCGGGTCGTTGCCGTATTCGAACCTGTAAAACTCCCGGCCGCTCACAAGGCCGGCAAACCCTTCATTTCCCACCCTGGGGGCGCCGTACACATAGCAGCCCGCGGCTTGAGGGAGTTTCGCAAAACACAGCGCGGCAAGTGCGCCGCCGAGGCTGTGGCCGGACAACCAGACGGGCCGCAGGGGATTTACAGACCCAAGCTGCCGCAAAAACTCGCCCAGCCCCTTCCGGCCATCCCACACCGTGTCAAAGGCTTCAAAAAACCCTTTGTGCACATAGGCGTTCGATGAATAACGGGTCTGGACGGCAGCAAGATCGGTGATGACTTCGGCAAGGGTGGAAGAAGAACTCAATTCGGTACCGCGGAACGAGACAATCACAGCCTGATCATTCCAGGCAATCATGCACTCCATGGTACTGCTGGAGATGAAGTGAAACCCTGTAAACCCCGCGAGTTCCCATGCCATGCGCGCAAAGCCCGGATGGGCATAGGAAAGAAATGCCGCATCTGCCAGTATCCACGCATTTACGGGACTGTAGCCTTTCGCGTGGGGTTGGAACGGATACCGGGAGATGCCTTCGAAATACCGGTAATTCATATCGGGAGGAAGAAGGGGGGCGCCGTTAAGTTCCGGGATTTTCCGGGGAGAGAACTCCTCCTCCGCGTCGTACAGACCGTGAAGGGCAGGGTCACCCACAAAATCACTTTCTTTAGGAGTTGACAAGCAGCTTGTAAAACACAGGAGTAGACCCGTAAAAAACAACAGAGAAATGTGTGGTGAAACTGTAATTGTTCTTTCAGTGACCATAGGCATCTCCAACCAGTCTAAGTATAACCATCAAAAATAATTATACCTGAAGAAGTGATCAGCGCGCGCTCAAAAACTCTTTATACACCCGGTAATGCTCGGTATCCTGATAGTCGACTATGCGCAGCTCATCGGCGTCGAAACTGAAGATATCCGCGTTTTCGAAAGAGAGGAGCAAGGGTGAATGGGTGGCAATGATGAACTGGGCGTGGCCTGCTTCTGTCATGGCCTTCAGCAGATCCAGCAGTTTCAGCTGACTCTTCGGCGACAAGGCCGTTTCCGGCTCGTCCAGGAAATACACGCCTTTAAGGGCATAGCGGGAAGTGAAATAGGACATCATTGACTGTCCGTGGGATTTGGTGACCAGGGACTCGCCGCCGAAATAGGAAAGCTGACCGGGATCCGCGGCCGCCCAGCCGTCGAGAATACGCCGGAAATCGTTGAAAGTCTCGGAACCGAAAAATGAACCGGGTACCGCACCGTCGGCCCACTGTACCGACACATACTTGTACAGGAGCTTTTCATAGGGATTATAACAGTACCGTGTGCCGTCTTCCCGCCGCCATATATGGATACCGCAGGCCGTGGCGATCGCCTCAAGGAGGGTCGACTTGCCGCTCCCGTTCTCGCCTGCGAAAAAGGTTACCGGCTTTTGGAAACGGACCTCCCGGGTATGATGGAAAACAGGGAGGGAAAAGGGATAATGGGCATCGGTGGGGAAATTGTGTGGATGCAGGGTAACAGCATGTACGTGACAACTCATAATATTCAGATGACTGATTATAAGGGGTTACCCGCGGCGCTGTAAAGTCAAAACTCCTTGATAAGGGTATCAGAAGGATTCCATGGCTATGCCTTGCGGATAACTGTAATGAGGGGTATGATGAGGTCAGGAGCTAAAAATGGCAAGTCCGCTGTATCCGGTTGTAGAACGAGTAAAAAAAAGAATTCAGGAAAGTCCCAAAATCCGGGACAGTTCCCATTTAGATGTGAGCGATCAGGTAAAGGGCTTCCTTTTTTGGCGGACATACGTCCTCCAGGTAGTGGGACGCGTCAACAGCCAGGAAGAGCTGGACGAGATCAATGTGATTGTCGCTGAAGAAGCCAAAGGCTTCGATGTTGTCAACACAGTGAGAGCACAGTACCGGGCCTGAACTGGCTTTTCTAAACTTGTTCTTAATTAACTCCAATCAGTAAGAACCCTGCCCTCGCTGTCTTTGAACATTCCCAGAAGTATCAGCACTAAATCTATCAACGCGCCCACACCGGCAATTCCACCTGTAAAGAGCCACAACAGGCCGGTGCCTGTCTTGCCGGCATAAAACCGGTGAATACCGAGTACTCCGAAAAAGAAACACAAAAGTGCTGCCACTAACCTGTTCTT